>CAYGMX010000489.1:0-2358 GCA_964351055.1 uncultured Loktanella sp.
GCTCTGCGATCGTGGCCGGCCGCAGCAATATGGGAAAAATGGCGCAGCAGGCGGCGATCTGGGCGCTTATTTTTGTGGGCGTCATCGGGGCCTACGGGCTTTGGGAAGAGATCCAAGGCGATGTAAATCCGCGTCAATCCATGGTGGACGACCGCACAATCACCGTGCCGCGTGGCAACGACGGCCATTATCATCTGACGCTGCAAATCAACGATACGCCTGTCGCCTTTGTCGTCGACACGGGGGCCAGTCAGGTGGTGCTGTCGCAACGCGACGCAGCCCGCATCGGTCTTGATCCCGCAGACCTGCAGTTTTCTGGTGCCGCCAATACCGCGAATGGTGTTGTGCGCACAGCACCCGTGGTTCTGGACGAGGTGCGCCTTGGAACAATCAGCGATCTTGGTGTGCCCGCCGTTGTCAACGCCGGTGCGATAGATGCATCGCTGCTGGGCATGACCTATCTGGGGCTCTACGACCGGATCGAGATCGCAAACGGGCAGTTGGTCTTGCGAAGATGATCCGTCTTCTTGCCCTCGTAATATTTATGGCAGGCTGCACGCAAACCGCGCAGTTGCCCGAAGACTTTGATTCAAGTTTTTCATTCTAGGGTGGCAGGACGCAACAGCTAGAGTGGATCCCGATCCACCCTATTTCTCTGCCTTCTTGGTCCAGCGCCCTTCCTCTTGGGCCCAGTATTGCGCAGAGCAGCCCGCCTCGGTCAGTGCTTTCCACTGACTGCGTGCAAGATCAAGCGCTGCAGTGTCGTGGCCGTCAAACAGGATGCAGGTCCGTTCCAGCGCGTTGACTTCATCTGCCGCGACGTCTGCGCCGCCAACGCTCATGACGCAGCCGAAACCGGCGCTTGGCACATCATCCCCCAGCAGGACCGGTTGCGCAGCATCATGCGGCCCACCCGCCATGCCATGCGGCAGGAACCCGTCTTCCGGCCTCTGCCACAGCACATCGTCCAGACGCGCAAGCAAAGCAGCGTCCCTGCCCCGCACCAACACCCGCCAGCCCGCGCCGCGCGCCTTGCCGATCAGCATCGGCAGCGTGGCCTCAAGCGGGCTTTCGGTCAGGTGGTAAAAGAACGCGGCCCCCATCCTAGTTTTCGTATTTGTCCGCGATCAACCGGTTCAGCGCCATAACGCCCCACCCTGTCGCGCCCGCAGGTGCAAGTGCTGTTTCCTTTTTCACGCTTGCCGTGCCTGCAATATCAAGATGGCACCACGGCACATCCTCTTTGACAAAACGCTGCAAGAATTGCGCGGCGGTGATCGAACCCGCAAACCGCCCGCCCACGTTCTTCATATCTGCAATCCGTGATTTCAACAGGTCGTCATAGGCCGGACCCATCGGCATCCGCCATGCGCCCTCGCCTTCGGCGGCGGCAGCCTTGATGAAATCGGCGCTGAGTTCGTCGGAATTTGAAAAGACTCCTGCGTTTTCATGGCCCAAGGCCACAAGGATCGCACCGGTCAGAGTAGCCAGATTGATCATGCCCACCGGCTTGAACCGCTCTTGCGCGTACCACAGCACATCGGCCAGTACCAAGCGCCCTTCGGCATCGGTGTTGATGATCTCGATGGTGTCGCCCTTCATGGATTTTACAACATCGCCCGGGCGGGTGGCACTGCCCGAGGGCATGTTTTCCACAAGCCCCACCAGACCCACGACATTGGCCTTGGCCTTGCGCAGCGCCAGTGTGCGCATCACACCGGCCACAACCCCAGCACCGCCCATGTCCATGGTCATGTCTTCCATGCCGCCAGCAGGCTTGAGGCTGATGCCACCGGTGTCAAACACCACGCCCTTGCCCACCAGCGCAAAAGGCGCTTCTTTGCCGCCGCCATTCCACGACATGACCACCACCTTGGACGGGCTGTCAGACCCCTGACCAACGCTCAACAAGGTCCTCATGCCCAGCTTGGCAAGTGCGTCCTCTTCCAGAATTTCCACATCAAGCCCAAGCTCCTGCATCGCCGCAAGTCGGGCCGCGAAGTCATCGGTTGTGAGCACATTGGCAGGTTCGTTGGTCAGATCACGGGTAAAGAACACACCTTCGGCAATCGCGGCCATCGGGGCGGCCGATTTCGCGACCTGTTCGGGGTGGGCAACCATAAAGGTCACCGCACCCGCGGGCTTTGGCTCTTCGGTCTTGTGGGCATCAAAGCTGTAACCGCGCAGCGCCAGCCCCAAAGCGATTTCATCAGCCCGCGCCACGCTCCCTGCCAGCACCAGTAGGTCCTTGCCGCCTTGCGCCTTGGCCAGTTGCGCACCTGCCTTGCGGGCCTCGGCGCTAGAGGGGTTACGGCCCAGCTTGATCACGCAGACCGCCTCTGCCGCGATCCCTGCGGG
>CAYGMX010000490.1:0-2348 GCA_964351055.1 uncultured Loktanella sp.
ATAGCGGCACAAGTGCGGGGTTCACGTGGAGGGCGTGTTGCAGGTGCGACAGGAACCCTTTGCGATCGGTCGCGAACGCGGCAACCTTCTCGGCGCGGTTCGCTTGACCTGCGGCCTCGAAATTATCGGAATCGTTTGGCATCAGAGCCCCCCACGTTGAAACGTCAGCCCAGACTAGCACAGCCTGAGGCGAAAAAGGGCAAACAGGTTGCCCTCTTCCAAAGTCTGCGAAAGATGACTTGAGCGGTTAGCCCCAGCACAGCTCCATGCCTTCGGCGACAGAGATGCTGTCAACACCCTCTGCTGGCTGGTCAGTGACCAGCGCAACACCGGTGTCAAAGAAGTCCTTACCTGGCGTATTTTCGGGCAATGTGCCATCGGCTGCATAAGCGGCGATTGCTTCGATCCCCTTGGAGGCCATCAGCAAAGGATACTGCTGCGACGTCGCACCGATCACGCCGTCAGCGATGTTCTGCACACCGGGGCAGCCACCATCCACCGACACGATCAGCACATCGTTTTCACGACCGATCGACTTGAGCGCCTCATAGGCACCGGCTGCCGCAGGTTCGTTGATGGTATAGACCACATTGATTTCCGGATCGACCGCAAGCAGGTTTTCCATCGCGCGGCGACCACCTTCTTCGTTGCCCGCGGTCACGTCGTTGCCGACGATGCGCGGATCGGTCTCGTCGCCCCATCTGGTCGGGTCGCCCAGATCAATGCCAAAGCCCTGCAAGAAACCTTGGTCACGCAGAACGCCAACAGTTGGCTGGCTTACAGCAAGGTCAAGCATCGCAATTTTCGCGTTTGCAGCTTCTGCGCCCAGTGTCGCGGCAGCCCACTGACCGATCAGTTCACCGGCAAGGAAGTTGTCTGTGGCAAATGTCGCGTCAGCGGCATCAATCGGCTCAAGCGGTGTGTCCAGTGCGATAACCAGAAGGCCTGCGTCGCGGGCTTGCGTCACAGCACCGACGATAGATGATGTGTCCGAAGCTGTCAGCAGGATACCGGATGCACCGTCTGCAATGCATGTCTCGATTGCGGCAACTTGGGTCTCGTGATCGCCGTCAACCTTGCCTGCATAAGAACGCAGAGTGATCCCGGCAGCCTCTGCCGCTGCTTCGGCACCTTCGCGCATTTTCACGAAGAAGGGGTTTGTGTCTGTTTTTGTGATCAGGCAGGCAGATGGGCCGTGCGCGTCAGCAAAGGCAGAGCCAGCAGTTGTGATGGCAGCAAAGGCTGTCCCGATAAGAAGCTTTTTCATGTATTCCTCCCAGAATATCTTTGGTCAACAAGGCTTGCGCCCTGTCTGTTTGCGCCCAGTAGAACCGAGCAAGTTGTTCCATAAAAGACCATTGGGACGATTCTGTCAATTAATTAGTTAACTTTCTTTATTAATACAAATGATGTATGTCCTCTCTTAAGGGAGGCGTTTATGAACGCTGGTATGGAACCTGCTGTAGTGACATCAATCAGCGCCGGGCTGAGCCAGAAAGGTGTGCGCAACCACAACGAACGATTGCTGTTGTCGCTGATCCAGCGCCATGGCCCGATCCCCGGCAGCGATCTTGCCAGGTTCTCGGGGCTGTCGGCACCGACGGTATCCGCGATCCTGAAAAGCCTCGAACATGACGGCCTGCTTGCACGCGGAGAACCGGTGCGCGGTAAGGTCGGCAAACCCTCCGTTCCCATGATGCTCGAACCCGATGGTGTATTCTCGTTCGGGCTGAAGATCGGCAGGCGCTCTGCCGAGTTATTGCTGATGGACTTCGGCGGGAATGTCCGTGCGCAAACCAAACTTGACTATGCCTTCCCGAACCATGTCGATGTTTTTGGATTTTTGGCGGATGGACTGGCCGAAATCACAGCGCAACTGACGGCCTTGGAAAGGGCGCGCATCTGCGGGATCGGCGTTGCCGCCCCATTCGAGATGTGGAACTGGCACAATCTGGTTGGCGCAGAGAAGGACAGTTTTGCATCATGGCAAAGCATCAATATCCCCTTGCAGATCAGCCGCCTGTCCCCCCTGCCCGTCGCTTTAGTGAATGATGCGACAGCCGCCTGTCAGGCCGAACATGTTTTTGGCCGTGGCAAGGAATTCCGCGATTACGCCTATTTCTTTGTCGGCGCATTCGTGGGCGGCGGCATCGTTCTGAACCATTCGGTCTTTCAAGGGCGACAGGGCAATGCGGGCGCGCTGGGGTCCTTGCGGACAGTCAGCCCCTTGGGTGAAAGCAAGCAACTGGTCGATCTGGCCTCGATCCACCTGCTTGAAGGGCGGTGGGCCGAGGTCGAGCTTGAGCCCGCTGTGATCTGGACGAGCCCGGGGGCCGCGTGCGGTATCG
>CAYGMX010000491.1:0-2339 GCA_964351055.1 uncultured Loktanella sp.
GTCCATCCGGCCTACGGGCGACGATATCGGTGAAGGTGCCACCGCGATCCACCCAAAACTGCCACTTATTTGTGCGGATGCTATCCATCTTGCCTACCCCGAATCTGTTTATTGTTGCTTTATGAATATAACGCTGACAAATTGTCAACGTAATGCAACAGACGGATTCGGATCAATCGGACCAACATGGGAGAAAACAGAATGAAACATACAATCATCATCGCCGCAGCACTGTCAGCCGCCACAAGCGCCAGCGCACAAAGCTGGGACATGCCCACACCTTACGGTGACACGACATTCCACACACAAAACATCATCCAGTTTGCAGATGACGTCCGTGCCGCAACCGACGGTGCGCTTGATATCACCATTCACTCGGCGGGGTCGTTGTTCCCGCATTCCGAAATCAAGGGCGCCGTGCGAAACCGGTCGGTGCCCATAGGCGAGTTTTTTCTGTCGACCTTGTCGAACGAAGATCTTGCCTTTGGCATCGACAGCCAACCTTTTGTCGCCACCGGCTATGATGACGCCGCGAAACTCTGGGCCTCGCAAGAACCGGTGATCACCGCATTGCTGGCCGAACAGGGGCTGATGCCGCTGTTTTCCGTGCCGTGGCCCGCGCAAGGCCTTTATACCAATGGCGAGATCGCAACGGTTTCTGATCTGAATGGCTTGCGGTTCCGCGCTTACAACGCAGCGCTTGAGGAATTTGCCACGCTCGCGGGTGCTGCACCTGTGCAAATCGAGGCCTCTGATATTCCACAAGCCTTTGCCACCGGTCAGGTTGCCGCGATGATCACCTCACCGTCAACCGGAGTGAATTCGACGGCATGGGATTTTGTGACCCATTACACGCCCATCAACGCATGGGTTCCCAAGAACCTTGTCGTCGTCAACAAGCGCATGTTCGATGGTCTGGATGCCGATACGCAAGCAGCAGTCCTTGCAGCAGCTGAGACCGCCCAGATACGCGGTTGGGAAATGTCAGCGGTCGAAGCCGAAAGCATGACAGCCGCGCTCGCGGACAACGGGATCATCGTTTACGAACCCAGCGCCGAGCTTGTTGCCGGCCTGCAAGAGATTGGCGCCACGATGCTGGACAACTGGAAGGCAAATGCCTCTGACGCGGCCTTGGCGATCCTTGACGGTTACACCAACTAGGCCTTTGCTGGAACACGGCCGACACCGCGCTGGTGTCGGTCACTTTTATCAGAGGATGGGAATGATATGGGCCGTCTGCTTCAGAAACTTTATGATCTTTGCGGCGCAATCGCGGGCGGGCTGATCTTGTGCATATGTCTGCTGATCAGCGCACAGATCCTTCTTAATGCGTTCGGGCGGTTCAGTCCGGGGACGCTGCCGTCGACTATTCCATCCTATGCGGATTTTTCGGGGTACATGCTGGCAGGTGCTACTTTTCTGGCGTTAGCGCATACCCTTCGGGCGGGCGGGCACATTCGTGTTAACCTTGTGACGGGGCGATTGCCGGAGCGTGGACAGGTCATGATCGAGGGTTTCGTGCTGGTCTTGGCAAGTTGCCTGATCGGATATGCCACGTGGTTCATGGGCGGTCTGGTCATTGAAAGCCTGCATTATGGCGATGTGTCCACAGGGATCATTCCCATTCCGCTTTGGATTCCGCAAAGCGTGGCTGCCTTTGGCATTGGCCTGTTGCTTGTCGCGGTCCTGCATGCGTTTGTTGATCTGGTTCAAGCGGGCAAACCGGTCCTGTCCACACCGGACGAGGTGTAACCCATGTCTGATCCGGTTATTGCACTTACCCTGCTGGGACTGCTGATAGCACTTTTGGCGTCCGGCGTATGGGTGGCGGTTGCGCTTACGCTTGTCGGGCTTGCGGGGCTGGTGTTCTTCTCGAACGCACCATCTGGGCTGGTCCTGGCCGCCACCTTTTGGGGGCATTCGCATAGCTGGCCGCTGACCGCTTTGCCGCTTTTCATATTGATGGGTGAAATCCTGCTCAGATCACGGATGAGCGACGATATGTTCACCGGTCTGGCCCCGTGGCTTAGCCGTGCACCGGGCCGTCTGCTGCATGTGAATGTCTTTGGCTGTTCGATCTTTGCGGCTGTTTCGGGGTCTTCTGCGGCGACGGCGGCCACCATCGGGCGCATGTCGATCCCAGAACTGACCAAGCGCGGCTATCCCGAAAGCCTGATCCTCGGCACGCTCGCCGGCTCTGCGACGCTGGGGCTGCTGATCCCACCGTCCATCATTCTGATCGTTTACGGGGTCGCGACAGAGCAATCCATTGCGCGTCTTTTCATCGCGGGGATTCTGCCTGCCTTTATGCTGATCACCCTTTTTGCAGGGTATGTCGC
>CAYGMX010000492.1:0-2326 GCA_964351055.1 uncultured Loktanella sp.
GCTCTGGCTCTGGCTCTGGCTCTGGCTCTGGCTCTGGCTCTGGCTCTGGCTCTGGCTCTGGAAGAGGTTCGGCGATGGGTGGCGCAGGGGCAACCCGTTCTTCGACCAGTTCTTCTTCGACGCCCCCATCTTGCACGATGGCATCCAGCCCCTCGTCAATCTTGGACGAGGATTTGAACATCCGGTCTTTGAGCTTTTTAAAGAATGACATTCAGATCAACCATTTCAGCCTTTCCTTCCACCTAATGATGATCGGCGGATTTGGAAAGCCTGATCAAGGTCTAGCCAGAGACCTCATCCTTGAAGTGGCGCATCACCAGCTTGATCGGATTGGGTGCCGCCTGCCCCAAGCCACAGATCGACGCATCGGCCATTGCAGTGCAAAGATCCTCAAGCAAGGGCTGGTCCCATGTATCGGCCTGCATCAGCTTGACCGCCTTCTCGCAGCCAACCCGACAAGGGGTGCACTGTCCGCAGCTTTCATCCTCGAAGAACCGCAACATGTTCAAGGCCGCATCGCGCGCGCGGTCCTGTTCGGACAACACAACAACCGCAGCAGAGCCGATGAACGTGCCCAAAGGCTGCAAGGTGTCAAAATCAAGCGGCACATCGTTGATCGAGGCAGGCAAAAGCCCCGAAGACGGGCCACCGGGCTGATAGGCTTTGAATATATGTCCTGCGGCCATGCCCCCCGCTGCGGCGATAATGTCGGTAATCGTGGAACCTGCGGGCAGAAGATAAACGCCCGGTGCAGCCACACGCCCCGAAACCGAATAGGACCGCAGGCCCTTGCGTCCGTTTCGTTCAACCGCGCTCAGCACTTCCGGCCCCTCGCGGCAGACACGTGCAACCCACAAGAGCGTTTCGACGTTATGCACCAGCGTGGGCCTGCCAAAGATGCCGACCTGAGCCACGAAAGGCGGGCGATGCCGTGGAATCCCGCGCTTGCCCTCGATGCTTTCGATCATCGCGGATTCCTCGCCGCAGATATAGGCACCTGCCCCGCGCCGCAGATCGACATAGCCCTCTGCGATAACACCCGCTTCTTCCAACGCCCTGATTTCGCGCGCCAAAATCTCAAGCACCGCGGGATATTCATCCCGCATGTAGATGAAACATGTCTCGGCCTCGACCGCCCAAGCCGCGATCAGCATGCCTTCAAGGAACAAATGCGGGGACCGTTCAAGATAATAGCGGTCCTTGAACGTGCCCGGTTCGCCTTCGTCACCGTTGACCGCCAGATAGCGCGGACCGGCGTTGCCACGCACAAAGCCCCATTTCTTGCCCGAAGGAAAACCGGCACCGCCAAGGCCACGCAAACCGGATGCGAGGATTTTGTCTTGCACCGCTTCCCAATCACCGCCATCACGCAAGGCACCCAGCGCAAGATAACCACCATCCGCGACATAGGCCGCGTAGGTCTGGTAGTCTGGCAGATGCGCGTGCGTTTCGCCCGCTGCAATGGCTGCCTGCACCTTGTCGAAAGTCGCGTGGTCAATATGGTGATGCCCCAGTTCCAGTACCGGCGCGGTATCGCAACGCCCCATGCAAGGGGCCCGCAACACGCGGACCTGTGTCGGGTCCAACCCGTCCTGCAATGCCGCTTTCAATTGCTGCGCCCCTGCCAGTTCGCACGACAGCGAATCGCAGACGCGGATGGTCAGCGCAGGCGGCGGGGTTTGCCCTTCTTTCACGACATCGAAATGGGCGTAGAAAGTCGCAACCTCGTAAACCTCGGCCTGACTAAGCCGCATTTCTTCGGCCAAAGCCCGCAAATGCGATGCCGAAAGGCAGCCGTATGCGTCCTGAATCAGGTGCAGAAATTCGATCAACAGATCGCGGCGGCGCGGACGGTCGTCCAAAAGTGCGCGCACCTCATCCCATGCGGCATCATCCAACTGGCGGCCTTTGGGGCGGTGGCGCCCTTTGCCCTTGCCGGATTTCCAAACACCTTCACGATTGTCCAAAGCCATGGCGCCTTCCTTGTGCGTATCACGGTCAACATACTGGTCACAGACCGGCCAAACCACGCAAAAGCGACACCAGAAGTGACCAATACGCGCAGCATAGGCTATTTCCGCTGACCCATGAGGAAACACATGCTAATCATCCGAAACATGAGCCCTCGGATACCGATATTCGCCCTTGCCACATTGAGCCCTGCCGCACTGCTTGCGGGCGGTGCGATCTGGGGCGGGCTGTGGATCGCGGCCGCGGTTGTTTTCCTGACTGTGCTGGCCAGCCTGCTGGACCGTCTTGGCACGCCCGCCACCGGCGCAGGCTGGGAGATGGGCACGCGTGGGCTGTCGGTCGCGATCGCCCTTGT
>CAYGMX010000493.1:0-2321 GCA_964351055.1 uncultured Loktanella sp.
GTCAAGGTCCGTAAAGGCCACACCCTGCGCAAGGATGGTGGCAGGGGCCATAGCGAGCGATGAGCCGACCATGCAGCCGACCATAACACCATACCCCTCAGCGCGCGCCTGCTGCTTAAGCGCCAGCGCCTCGGTCAGACCGCCGGTCTTATCCAGTTTGATGTTCACCATATCGTATTTGCCGCGCAGGGCGGGCAGACTGGCGCGGTCATGACAGCTTTCATCGGCGCAAACTGGCAAGGGGCGGGCGATCTCGGCCAGCATATCATCCTGACCGGCGGGCAAGGGCTGTTCGACCATCTGCACACCCAAGCGGATCAGATGGGGGGCCAGATCGGCATAGACCTCCGCCGTCCAGCCTTCATTGGCATCCACGATGATCCGCGCATCGGGTGCGCCGCGACGGACAGCCTCCAATCGGATCATGTCATCAGGCGTGCCCAGCTTGATCTTCAACAGGGGACGATGGGCATTTTGCGCGGCCTGCCGTTGCATCGCTTCTGGCGTGTCCAGTGACAGGGTATAAGCGGTGATTTCCGGCAAAGGGGCAGGTAATCCCAGCAAGTCCCAAACGCGCTTTCCCGCGACCTTCGCCGCATGATCCCAGAATGCGCAATCAAGCGCATTGCGGGCGGCACCGGCGGGCAGGGCATCGGGCAGATCGGGCCACAGCCCGTCAAACCCCGCGATCTGTGCTGTGACACTCTCCAAGGTCTCGCCATAGCGGGCATAGGGCACACATTCCCCCGTCCCGCGCGCGCCCTGACCCGCGACAGTCACCGTCAGCACCTCGGCCTGCGTGCGCGACCCGCGGCTGATGGTAAACACCTGTGCCAGTCGAAACACGTCGCGGCTTACGTCAATCTGCATCCATCACCTTCTTCCGAGCCTAAATATCCCCGCCGGAGGCATCAAAGTCTCAAAGACCTTCCAGCGCATCCACAAGCCGCGCCGCACCCTGGCGGAAGGTATCCACGGTGGGCAACCCCATGCGCGCCTCAACCTCTGCCATATAATCCAGTGCGGCATCTTCGGGCAAATGCTGGGTATTGATCGAGATACCGACGATCCGGCAAGCCGGATTGGCGATATGCGCAATCGGCAGGGCCATGTCGCGCAGGGCTTCAAGACTTGGCAAATCATAATCCGGCAAGCCGCGCATATGTTTGCGGGTCGGTTCGTGGGCGAGGATCAATGCATCGGGCTGGCCGCCGTGGATCAGGGCCATGGTCACGCCGGAATAGGAAACATGGAACAGGCTGCCCTGCCCTTCGATATGATCCCAATGATCGGGGTCGTTGTCAGGGGTCAGATACTCCACCGCACCAGCCATAAAATCGGCGATCACGGCGTCAAGCGGTACACCACCGCCGGTAATCAGGATGCCGGTCTGGCCGGTGGGGCGGAATGTCGACTTCAATCCGCGCTGTTGCATTTCGGCGTCCATGGCAAGGCCGGTATACATCTTGCCCACGGAACAATCGGTGCCGATGGCAAGGCAGCGCTTGCCGGTCCGTTTCTTGCCATTGGCAATCGGATAGGCCACCGACGGGATCCGCACATCGAACAACGACCGTCCATTGACCCGCGCCGCTGCCACCAGTTCGTCTTCGTCACGCAGCAGGTTATGCAGGCCCGAGGCAAGGTAGAAGCCCATCTTGAGCGCGCCGACCAAGCCCTCTTTCCATGCTTTGGAAATGTAACCGCCACGGTTGGCAACGCCGATGACGAGCGTCTTTGCGCCAGCGGCCTTGGCCTCTTCCAAGGTCAGATCGGCAATACCCAGATCCGCGCCACAGCCGGGCATCCGGTACTGGCCTACCGCATTCTCGGGGCGCCAGTCCTTGATGCCTTGCGCCACCTTAGCGGCAAGTTGATCGGGGGCATCGCCGAGGAACAAAAGATAGGGGGTCTGGATCATCACTTGGCTCCGGATGGAAAAAGGTTCGTGTTGTATTGAAGATATCAGCGAAATGGGCAGGATTTCATCGCAGACTTGGCTGCTTGCAGAGCTTTATGCGGGAGTTTCCCTCATTCAATGCGTAAATAATCGAAGAAATCACCGCGACATCTCGTAGGGTGGATTTCAATCCACCCTACCCCAAAAAAAACCCGGGCGCGAAGGCCCGGGTTTCTTCTCTAGCTGACGGGAGGAGGTCAGCCTTTCGCAAACTCAGGGTAGGCTTCCATGCCAAGTTCCGAGACATCGAGACCATCGATCTCTGCCTGCTCGGACACACGGATGCCCATGACCCCTTTCAGGATTGTCCAGGCCACAAGGCTGACGACAAAGGTAAAGCCGCCGATTGCGATGAAGCCGA
>CAYGMX010000494.1:0-2318 GCA_964351055.1 uncultured Loktanella sp.
GCCCTGCCGCACATCTGGCCGAACATGGGATTGAAGTGGTCGCCGACAGGCCCGGCGTCGGCCAAAACCTGCAAGACCATCTGGAGCTTTACATCCAGCAGGCCGCCACGAAACCGGTGTCCCTTTTTGCCTACTGGAACCTGCGTGGCAAAGCGCGGATCGGGCTGGAGTGGCTTTTGTGGAAAACCGGTCTTGGCAGTTCCAACCAGTTTGAAAGTGCGGGGTTCATCCGGTCGCAAGCAGGGATCAGATACCCCGATATCCAGTTCCATTTCCTGCCCATCGCGGTCAGTTATGATGGCAAGGTCGCCCCCGAAGGACACGGGTTTCAGGCGCATGTCGGCCCGATGCGGTCGCAATCGCGCGGGCAGGTCACGCTGCGGTCTGCCGATCCCAAGGATCATCCGAAAATCGTGTTCAACTATATGTCGCATGAACAGGACTGGATTGATTTCCGCAAATGCATCCGGCTGACCCGCGAAATTTTCGCCCAACCCGCCTTTGACGAATATCGCGGCCACGAAATCCAGCCTGGTGATCAAGCGCAAAGCGACGAAGCCCTTGACGCGGTCATTCGCGAACACGCCGAAAGCGCCTATCACCCCTGCGGCACGTGCAAGATGGGCGACCGCAACGATCCGATGGCGGTGGTTGATCCCGAAACCCGCGTGATCGGGGTAGAAGGCTTGCGCGTCGCCGACAGCTCGATTTTCCCGCGTGTGACCAATGGGAATACAAATGCGCCTTCGATCATGGTGGGTGAAAAGGCAGCCGATCACATCTTGCAGCGTAACCCTTTGCCGCCAGCGAATGATCGGCCCTGGCTGCATCCCGAGTGGGAAACGGCTCAGCGGTAATGTCGCGGTTTTACGAAATCTTAACCTTCGTTAACGAAATGACTTGAACCGATACCCCTACCGCCACTAGGTCGGGGTATGTTCAAAATCCTCTTTTTTCTTGTCGCCATCGCTGGTGCACCGGCGCTGGCTGCCCCCAACGGTACGGTTCGTGTGATCGATGCCGACACAATCGATGTTGGCAACACACGTGTGCGCCTGTTCGGGATCGACGCACCCGAAATGGGGCAACCCTGCACGCAGGACGGGCGGCAATGGGACTGCGGGCAATGGACGCGCGACGCTGTCAGCGCAAGGTACGAAGGCGCCTATGCGCGCTGCAGCCAAGTGGACACCGATCAATACGGGCGGGCCGTGGCGCAATGCGTGGTGGACGGGCAGGACATGGGGCAAATGATCGTGCGTTCGGGGCTGGCATGGGCCTTCCGGCGCTATTCCGATACCTATGACCTTGATGAAAAGGCGGCGGCGGTCGCCGGTCGCGGGCTTTGGGCAGTCGAGGTGGAGATGCCTTCGGATTACCGGGCGAGCCGCTTTGCCAATAATCCGGTGCCGGACAGGGCTTGCGCGATCAAGGGCAATATTTCGGGCAACGGACGCATTTACCACATGCCCGGAAATGAAAACTATGACCGGACCCGTATCGACACCAGCCGGGGTGAGCGCTGGTTCTGTTCGCAAGCCGAGGCGCAAGCGGCAGGCTGGCGGGCCGCGCGGCCTTAACTGCCTTTGTTGATCCGGATCAATGTCGGCGGATGACGCGCGCATTAGTCTTCCTTCAGACAGAGCTGAAAGGACGCGCAGATGTCACATACACCCCATGAACTTATTGAAGAATTTCCCGATGAGGTTGATGCGATGCGCCGCCTCAAAGAAACTAATCCGCATTTCGCAAACCTCTATGCGGAGTATCACACGATCAACAGGGCGATCCATCGGGCGGAGACCGATCTGGAACCAACTGATGATCTGCATATGAACCAGATGCGCAAGGAACGGCTGGCACTGAAAGACCAGATCGCTGCTGCCTTGCGTGCGGCCTGACCGCTCCGGAATTTCGGGACATAGAGAGCTCGCGGCACCTGTGCCGGTGACCCTGCGCAGAACGCTGACCCTGCCGCTTCTGACCCTCTATGGGTTGGGGGTGACGGTCGGCGCGGGGATCTATGTGCTCATCGGTGCCACCGCCGCAGAAGCGGGCGCCTATGCATGGGTCGCCTTTCTGCTCGCCGCCGTGGTTGTTGCATTCACTGCCTTTTCCTATGCGGAACTAGCCACGCGCTATCCCGTCAGCGCAGGCGAGGCGGCTTATGTCGAAGCGGGCCTTGGTCGGGCATGGCTGGGGACCGCAACGGGGCTGTTTGTTGCGGCCTCCGGTCTGGTGTCGGCCTCTGCGATCAGCGTGGGGGCGGACGGTTACCTCAACGGGCTGACCGGGACGGCGCACCCGAGCCGGATAGG
>CAYGMX010000495.1:0-2314 GCA_964351055.1 uncultured Loktanella sp.
GAGACCTTTTACCCCGCCGCCGATGTGGTGTGGCGGGGCGACCCCACAGGTCCGCGGATTGCGCAGATCGCGGCCCTGTTCCAAGAGGCCGCAGCCCGCAATCAGAAGGTGTTGAACGGCACTACTCCGGTTGATGTTGAGGTCACGCTGGTCCGCTTTCACGGGGTTACGCGGCGGACCCGTTACACGGTAGGTGGCGTGTACAATATAGTGTTTGATCTCACGGTGCGCGATGCTGCAACCGGTGCCATCCTAGAGCCGCCACGGCGGGTTGTCGGCAATCTGGATGCGCCTGGTGGTGAGGCAGCAGTCGCGTTGGAAGAAAGCGGGCAGACCGAAAAAGTGCGTGTGACGGATTTCCTGACAGGGCTTTTGGCCGCGCAATTGCTCTAGACATTGTTGACGCAACACCTTTCAACGGATGGCGCGACCGGATAAGAGCCGATCATGACAGATATTATCCCCCCCAGCATGCCGGTCGTGCGCCTCATCCCCAAAGCGGAAGCGCGGGCAATCCGCCACGGATTTCCGTGGGTCTATGCCAATGAACTGGTCACCGACCGCCGCACAAGAAACCTGACGCCCGGCAGCCTTGCCCTGCTCGAGGATGCAAGCCGGACACCGATGGGTGTTGTCGCGGTCAATCCGGCGTCGAAAATCATTTGCCGGATGCTGGATCAGGATCCCGAAGCGGTGATTGACGAAACATGGTTTGCGGCACGGCTCACGCGGGCGCTTGTCCACCGCGAACGGCTTTTTGATGCGCCCTTCTATCGTCTGGTCCATGCCGAGGCCGACGGATTGCCCGGTGTCGTGATTGACCGTTTTGGTGATGTGGCTGTGATACAGCCAAATGCGGCTTGGGCTGATGTGCTGCTTGCGCCCTTGGTTGCGGCACTGCAATCGGTCACCGGGGTGACCACTGTGGTGATGAACGGAACCGGGCGGGCCCGCAGCCTCGAAGGGTTGGAAGAGCGAACAGAGGTTCTGGTAGGGTTAGCCCCAACCGATCCCGTACCCGTGCCGATGAATGGTGCGATCTATATGGCGGACGTCATGGGGGGGCAGAAAACTGGCCTGTTCTTTGATCAGCGCCCGAACCATGCCTTTGTTGCGGGACTGTCGCGGAATGCACGTGTGCTGGATGTCTTTTCCCATGTCGGCGGCTTTGGGCTTGCGGCATTGGCAGCGGGGGCGTCCCGCGCCGTGGCCGTGGACGGATCGGCTCCGGCCCTTGAACTGGCCGCGCAGGGCGCTGCGGCGATGGGGGCTGCGGACCGGTTCGAGACCCAAAAGGGTGATGCCTTTGATGTATTGACGGCATTGGCCGAGAAGGACGACAGCTTTGATGTTGTGGTCTGCGACCCACCTGCTTTTGCGCCATCAAAGGCGACACTTGACGCTGGTCTGCGGGCCTATGAGCGTGTGGCACGGCTGGCAGCACCCTTGGTGGCAGAGGGTGGCTATCTTGTGCTGTGTTCCTGCTCGCATGCGGCAGACCTGACCAAGTTCCGCAATGCCTGCTCGCGCGGGATCGGGCGGGGTGGTCGGCGCGGGCAAATCGTGTTCACAGGGTTTGCAGGGCCGGACCACCCGCTAATGCCGCATCTGGCGGAAAGCGGCTACCTCAAGGTGCTTGTGTATCGCCTATGAGGGTGATGATCGACGCATGTGTGCTGTACCCTACCGTGATGCGCGAAGTGGTGCTGGGCTGCGCGCGGTTGGGCCTGTTCGATGCGCGATGGTCGACACGGATACTGGAAGAATGGGCGCGGGCTGCTGGAAAACTGGGACCGGCCGAAGAGGTCTGGGCGCGTGGTGAGATTGCAGCGTTGGCGGCAGGCTTTCCGCAGGCGCTGGTGCGATATGACGCAAGCCTCGAAGCGCGCTATTGGTTGCCGGACGCTGCCGATATTCATGTGCTGACGGCTGCGGTTGCGGGGTCCTGTGACGGGATACTGACCATGAACGCCAAGGATTTTCCCAAAGACATACTGGGTGATGAGGCGCTCTTGCGATGGGACCCTGACGGTTTTGCGCTGCATCTTCTGGATGCAGCACCGAGCGCAGTGTCGGGCGTGGCCGCATCGGTGCTGGCCGAAGCGAACCGTCTGTCCGATCTGCCGTGGACCATGCGCGCCTTGATGAAAAAAGCCCGCCTGCCACGGTTTGGCAAGGCGCTGGAAAAAAATCTTATCTAAGATTTTTCCAAAATTCTTCGACGAAGAATTTTAGGGCTGTGACATCCATTTCGCTTCATTCGCCTCGATCGCCGCAATCCGCTGGGGTGTCTTGGGGTGGCTGAGCATCCATG
>CAYGMX010000496.1:0-2310 GCA_964351055.1 uncultured Loktanella sp.
GTGCGCCCCCGCAGGATCACCGCACTGTCAATGGTGCGCGCAACAGAGTGGGTCGCCACGACGCCGACAAGCGTTTCGTCCGGTGCTGCGGGGGCCAAACCGGTTTCCACAGCCGTGGCAGCCGCAGTTTGCGGGGCAGGGGACGGCTGCGCCATATCCATCAGCCGATCACGTTCAAAAACAACCAAGTAAAGGAGACCAAGCACAAGAACCGCGGTGATCGCCGGAATGATTTTCATGTTCTTTTCCTTCATGGCCGCCGACGAAGCCGCGACGCCGCACAGTTATCAAAATTGATTACGTCGCAAAAGTGTCGATAGATCACACATATATACTAAACCATTCAGTTCAGTTTAGCGTCATGATCACGCTACGGCAAGCGCACATTTGCGTGTCGCGGGCCAAATTGCGACCGCATTTGGCGTCCGGGTCTTGTTCATTGCGCCAGCTTCACGATATGTACCCGCCCAAGACGTCTGACAACTTGCTAAAATCGGGGGCAAAGGTGAGCGACACCGACAGTTTCATCAATGAAGTCACCGAAGAGGTGCGCCGCGAAAAGCTGTTCGGCTATTTGCGCAGGTACGGCTGGATCGGCATCGCATGTGTGCTTTTGCTTGTCGGGGGCGCGGCCTTTAACGAATATCGCAATGCGCAGGCGCGTGATGCGGCCCAAGCGGCCGGTGATGCCTTGCTGAACGCATT
The DNA here is from genome assembly GCA_964351055.1 of uncultured Loktanella sp. Taxonomy (GTDB): domain Bacteria; phylum Pseudomonadota; class Alphaproteobacteria; order Rhodobacterales; family Rhodobacteraceae; genus Yoonia. The sequence goes on from CAYGMX010000496.1 coordinate 706, forward strand.
GGAAGAGACCGATCCGGCGGCGCGCGCCGCTGCAATGACCCAAGTCGAAGCCGCTGGTGACGCGGCCACCGTGACCTTGTTGCTGCGGGCCTCGACCCAGCAAGAAGCGGGCGATATCGCAGGGGCATTGGCCACATTGAATGAATTGGCAGTCGCGCCGGATGCCCCGCCCTTGTACCGCGATCTGGCCGCGTTCAAGGCCGCGATGTTGCCATCCGACGACCTGGCGGCGCGCAAAGCCGCTCTCGAGACATTGGCGCAACCGGGTCAGACCTTCCGTTTGCTGGCCCTTGAGCAGATTGCCTATGTTGCTTTGGACGAAGGGGATACCGAGGCAGCCCTCGTTGTTTTGCGCCAGATCGAAGAAGATGCGGCAGTGACACGCGGCTTGCGCGAACGTGTCCAGACCCTCATGGTGGCGCTGGGCGAACCTTTGCCCGACGCAGTTTCTCAGTAAAAGCGCAGATTGGATCTGACAGTGACCCCAAGAATTCGCCCCGGACTCTGGATCGCCGCCGTGCTGGGTATGACCGTTCTGGCGGCCTGCGGAGATGATGATGTCATCCTGCCGGGCGAACGGTTCGACCTGCGCGCGCAGCCTGCACTGGTGAACCAGTCCTTGCCGGTCAACCTGCCTGCGGCACAAGCCAATGCCGCATGGGGCCACCGCAACGGCAGCCCCAGCCATACAATCAGCCATCCGGCCCTTGGTGCAACGTTGAGCCCTGTTTTTGTGGCCGATATCGGGGCGGGCGACAGCCGCAACGCCCGTATTACGTCACATCCGGTTGTCGCCAATGGTGTGGTCTATACCATTGATGCTCGTGCCTTGGTAACGGCGACGACAACCGAAGGTGCCGCCCTTTGGTCCCGCAATCTGACGCCCACACGCGACAATGCCGGTGATGCGTCGGGTGGTGGTATTTCTGTTGCCGGCGGACAAGTCTATGTCACAACCGGCTTTGGCCAGATCACGGCCCTGAATGCCGCAACCGGCGATAGTATCTGGGTGCAGGATCTGGATGCGCCGGCGCAAGCGGCCCCGACCGTGCAGGGTGATCTTGTTTATGTCGTGGCCCGCGATAGTACCGCATGGGCGCTTGATACCGCAAATGGCCGTGTGCGGTGGCAGCAAAGCGGCACACCGTCCACGGCCAACTTTGGCGGCGGGGCCTCGCCTGCAAGCAGCGGTGACTTTGTCGTCTTTCCGTTTCCATCCGGTGAAATCCTGACGACCTATCCCTTGGGCGGTATTCCGCGCTGGAATACTGTGGTCTCTGGTGACCGGCTTGGCAGTGTTGCTGCGGTGATCAGTGATATTTCCGGTGATCCTGTGATTGTCGGTGACCGTGTCTATGTGGGCAATTTCGGTGGCCGGACGGTTGCGATTACCCTTGAAGACGGATCACGCATCTGGACCGCGACAGAGGGCGCTGTCAGCCCAGTCTGGCCAGTGGGCAATGCTGTCTTTCTGATTAACGATATCAACGAATTGGTGCGTCTTGACGCTGATACGGGAAACCCTGTCTGGCGGGTCGCACTGCCGACCTTTGAAGACGACGAACGCACCCGCCGTCAAAAGCGTGTCTTTGCCCACTACGGGCC
>CAYGMX010000497.1:0-2309 GCA_964351055.1 uncultured Loktanella sp.
GCAGACCGAACAGGAATATTCGCGCTGGAACTTTGATGTGGCCGATACGGATGTACTGCTCCAGCACTTCAAGGATGCAGAGGCCGAGTGCCAGCGCATTCTGGACGCCCCCGCCGAAGATCCCAAGACAGGCAATCGGATCATCATGGCGCACCCCGCATATGACCAATGCATCAAGGCCAGCCATGTCTTCAACTTGCTCGACGCGCGCGGCATCATCTCGGTCACCGAACGCCAAGCCTATATCGGACGGGTGCGCGCGCTGGACAAGGCCTGAGCCGATGCATTTGTGCAAACCGAAGCAGGCGGGGCTGCGGCCTGATGGCGAGGATCATTATCGTGGCAATGCTTGTGATGGCCGCTGTTCTGGGCGGCGTTCTCTATTACCAACAGGTCTATGCCTATTACGAGGATGTGGTGGCAGGCCCCGACGCGGTGCAACTGACGTCCGTATCAACAGGCGCGCCGGAGCCGCTTTTGATCCAGAACTTTGCAGGGATCGACGCGATCAGCAGCCCGCTGCGGTATCGTGCCTGTTTTGAAACACCGATCAGCCAAGCGACGCTGACCGAAACCTTTGTGATCGTCGATAATGCCGAACCGCGTGTCGCCCCCCGCTGGTTCGACTGTTTTGATGCTGCCCAGATCGGCGCTGACCTTGGCCGCGATGCCATTGCCTTTATGGGTGTCGAGAATATCCAGTACGGGATCGACCGGATCGTTGCGATCTATCCCGACGGGCGCGGTTATGCCTGGCACCAGATCAATGAATGTGGCGAGGTCGTCTTTGACGGCAACCCAGTGCCTGACAACTGCCCCCAACCCCCTGAAAGCCCCAACTGATGCCTGATCTTCTGATTGAACTTTTCTCCGAAGAAATCCCCGCACGGATGCAAACCCGCGCGGCCGAGGGTTTGCGCAAGCTGGTCACCGATGGTCTGGTCGAGGCGGGGCTGACCTATGCAGGTGCAGCTGCGTTTTCGACGCCGCGCCGTTTGACGCTGTCGATCGAGGGGCTGACAAGCGAAAGCAAAGCGGTGCGTGAAGAACGCAAAGGCCCCAAAGTCGGCGCGCCAGATCAGGCGATTGACGGATTCCTGCGCGGGGCAGGTGTGGCCCGCGACGACCTGCAAGTGCGCGACGATAAAAAGGGCCAGTTCTATGTGGCCATGATCGAAAAACCGGGGCGGATGGCGGCCGAGATCATCGCGGAAGTGCTGGAAAGCGCGATCCGCAATTTTCCTTGGCCCAAGTCCATGCGCTGGGGTGAGGGCACGCTGAAATGGGTGCGCCCGCTGCATTCCATCCTGTGCATTCTGGTTGACGAGGCTGGTGCCGAAATTGTCCCGCTGGATGTGGACGGAATCACATCAGGGAACACCACGCGCGGGCACCGTTTCCTTGCGCCTGATGCTTTTTCTGTCACGTCATTCGATGATTACGAGGCAAAGTTGAAGCGCGCCCATGTCATCCTGCGCGCCGAAGAGCGGGCCGAGGTGATCTGGCACGAGGCCACCAACCAAGCCTTTGCGCTGGGCCTTGGCGTGGTCGAGGACAAGGGGTTGCTGGCCGAGGTTGCGGGGCTGGTCGAATGGCCTGTCGTATTGCTGGGACAGATCGGCGAGGACTTTCTGGGACTGCCGCCCGAGGTGCTGCAAACCTCGATGAAAGAGCACCAGAAATTCTTTTCCGTGCGCAACCCCAAGACGGGCCGGATCGAACGCTTTGTGACGGTGGCCAATATGGAAACCGCCGACCATGGCGCGACCATCCTTGCGGGCAATCAAAAGGTGCTGGCGGCCCGTCTGTCGGATGCGAAATTCTTTTGGGAGAATGATCTGCGGACGGTCAAGACCGTGGGCCTTGAAGGCATGGGCGCAGGGCTGGCTGATGTGACCTTCCACAACAAACTGGGGTCACAGGCGGACCGCGTGGCACGGATCGAAGCGCTTGCGCGCGAGATTGCGCCCTTTGTCGGCGCCAAGCCCGATCTGGCGGCAGAGGCCGCGCGGATTTGCAAGGCCGATCTGCAATCGGAAATGGTTGGCGAGTTTCCGGAATTGCAGGGCTTGATGGGCCGCTATTACGCACAGGCGGCAGGCCATGACGACGGCGTACCGGAAGCCTGTCAGGACCATTATTCCCCGCTGGGACCATCCGATGATGTGCCGACAGCGCCGGTCTCCGTCGCCGTCGCGCTGGCCGACAAGATCGACACGCTGACAGGCTTCTGGGCCATTGACGAGAAACCGACAGGAAGCAAGGACCCGTTTGCGTTGCGGCGGGCGGCTTTGGGCGTGATCCGGCTA
>CAYGMX010000498.1:0-2307 GCA_964351055.1 uncultured Loktanella sp.
TTGTCCCGTATGATCGTTCAACGAACCAGTAAAGACCCACAAAAGCAATCGCCACAGACGCGGGAACAGCCACCAGCCGCCGGTAGGCATCAAGCTGGTCGCGCAGTGTGATCGACACCATGCACAGCACAAAGATGCCGGCCAATGGCCCTGCAAACAGCCAGACGGGATTTTCAAGGATCGTGACCAGCCCCGTGGGGTTCAGTGCAATCAACGCCACTGCTGCCGCCAACATGACGCCGTAAACCACATAGCCCTGCATGACTTCGTTTGCCCCACGATCGACCCGCAGCGCCTGCCAGATACACAGGAACATCACGGTAATCACGGCCAGTTGCCCGATTTCGACCCCGATGTTAAAGCCGACCAAGGCGGAAACAAATGTTTCTTCTGGCAGACCGAACTGGGCAAGGACCGAAGCAAAGCCCAAGCCATGTAGCAGCCCGAACACAAAGATCACATAGGGCCGCCACGGGCTGATCCCCTTCATGAAGATGTTTTCGATGGCTACATAGGCGATAGAAAGGGCAATCAGCGGTTCGACAATGTCAATGAAGGCAACGCCGATGCTGGCTTGCAGGGCGTCATCAATGAAATCGGTGTACCCGAGTGCCGCCAGCGCTAAAGTGATTGTATGCGCCAAGGTGAAGAGTGACACTTGCACCAACAAAGGGCGGAACCGCGCTGCCAGAAAGAACAGGCCCAGCACAAAAAGGATGTGGTCCAGACCTTTGGGCACGATATGATCAAAGCCGACGGGCACGTAATCCACAAAGGTTTCCCAACCCGTGGCCTGCCCTCCTCCTGCCAGCGCGATCGGATCCGATACCGCCCCTGCCTCGAGATAGCCGTCATAGGGCAGCGGTACATCCATCTGTCTTATGACCAATACACCGAATTCCCGCGCCCATCCGACTTGGACCGTTTGAGCAGACGCGGGCAGCGTTGCGGAGAATGTGAAAACCGATGGTCGGACAATGTCGACATTGCCGACGGGGTCAACCTGCACGCCAGTCAGAACCGGCGTCAGCGGCACGCCATCGGCACTCAGGGTAATCCCTTGGGCCATCTGGGGCCAGAATGCGGTGAACCGCGCGGCAAGGTCCTCGGGCGGTAGGGCACGCAGGACATCATAGGCGTCTGCCTGCGCGGCTTGATCCGTATCCTGCATCTCGGTCAGGTTGATCTCGGCAATAAAGCTTTCAAGATTAGCCCTGATTTCAAAGGTCACTTCGCCGTCAACGACACGCATATCAGCGATGGATGGCAAGACCTCGTGGGCATTGGCCGCTGACAGTGTCGTGATCCAGACAAGTGCCGCGCTTGACAACAGGCGCAGAAAGTCCACCCTTGCCGTAGTCCAAAAGGAAGTTGTCATGCGTATTCTCGCCCTCGTTTTCAGTTTGCTTGCAGCCCCTGCCACCGCGCACGAATTCTGGATCGAACCGCTTGCCTATCAGGTCGAGGCGGACGGTACGCTTGAGGCCGATATTGTCAATGGGCAGGAGTTTACGGGTCTCAAACTAGCCTATTTGCCGCAACGATTTGTAAATTTCGTCTTGTTTGCTGCCGACGGGTCGGCCCGCGTTGAAGGCCGGCCAGGTGATCTGCCGGCCCTGCAACAAGAACCCGTTGCCGAAGGACTGAATATCGCGGCTTATCAAGCAAACAACGCGATTGTTGACTATGAAAACTGGGAAAAATTCCAGAATTTCGTTGATCACAAGGATTTCGGCGATGTGCGCAGCCTGCACGAAGCGCGGGGTATTTCGGTGGATGGTTTCAAAGAGGTCTATTCACGCCATGCCAAAACGCTGATCGGTGTTGGCAATAGCGCGGGCGCGGACCGCCGTGTCGGGCTCGAAACCGAGATCGTGGCTCTGACTAACCCCTATACCGATGATCTTGTCAGCGGCTTTCAGGTACAGGTCTTTTATCGCAACGATGTGCGCCCAAATACGCAGGTCGAGGTTTTTGAAAAAGCCGCGAATGGGACGGTTGCCATATCGCTTTATCGCACCAATGACGCAGGGATTGCCGTGTTTCCCGTGCGCCCCGGCTATCGGTATATGGTGGATGCAGTGGTACTGCGCGAGCCGAGTGCGGCGCTGATGGAGCAAAGCGGGGCCGTCTGGGAGACACTCTGGGCCAATCTGACCTTTGCGGTGCCCGAGTAGGTCTTGCTCTTGGCGGGGCTCTCGGTCACAAGGCGGCCATGAGCACGCCCCCTGCCCCTGATATTCTTTGTATAGGTTCCGTCCTGTGGGACGTCATCGGGCGCTCTGCCAGCCATATGCGTGTCGGATC
>CAYGMX010000499.1:0-2303 GCA_964351055.1 uncultured Loktanella sp.
ATGGATACCCCCGCCGCAATCGCCAAGGCCCATCAGATGCGGGTGGCGATTGGGCTGCGCGGCGGGCAACTGGTCACCAACCCGATCCCGCAAACGGCAGAGATTGCCGCCGACGTTCTTGCGCCGATCATTGATCAGGCTCTGGCAGAGGCAACGGCCCAAGGCATCAGCGCCAAAGCTGTTACACCTTTTCTGCTTGGGCGCATCTTTGAACTGACAGAGGGCCGGTCGCTGGCCGCCAATATTGCCCTTGTGCGGAACAATGCGCGGCTTGCTGCACAAATTGCGGTCGCTCTGCAAAATTAGGGGCCCGCTGACCTGTGCAGTGCTTGCTGTGCCGCATCACAACGCCTAAATGTGCGACACCCATATGGAAACACAATGATGAACGATCCGCAGTCAGAGGAACCAAAGCGCCGCAACAGACCGGGCATTATTGCGCGCCTGCGCGGCAATTTCCTTGCCGGTCTGATTATCGTGGCCCCGATTGGCATGACCGTCTGGCTGATCTGGACCGTTGTCGGCTGGGTCGATAGCTGGGTGCTGCCCTTCGTGCCCTTGGCATATCAGCCGGAAGCCCTGATCAATAACATTCTCGGTCGCGGACCGGGCGAAGAGATCACGGTCAATGTGCGCGGCATAGGTGTCTTTGTTTTCCTGATTTTCACGGTGATTGTCGGCTGGATCGGCAAAGGCCTGATCGGGCGATCCTTTTTGGGAATCGGTGAACGGCTGGTAGATCGGATGCCTGTCGTCCGTTCGATCTATAACGCGGTCAAACAGATCGCGGAAACGGTGTTTTCCCAGCGCGATACGTCCTTTGACAAGGCCTGTCTGGTCGAATACCCCCGCCCCGGCATTTGGGCGATCGCCTTTATCTCGACGGATGCAAAAGGCGAGATTGACGCAAAGCTTAACCATGGCGAGGCCTTTGTGACCGTTTTCTTGCCAACGACGCCCAACCCGACGTCAGGTTTCCTGCTGTTCTTGCCAAAGAGCGACGTGAAGGTTCTGGATATGACAGTCGAGGATGCCGCGAAACTGGTCATATCGGCCGGACTGGTCTATCCGGTGCGCCCTGATCTTGCAGCACTTGCTGAACCCGTCAACTAGCACATGCTGACCCCTGCCCTGACAGGATTTGTGACCGCGTTCGCGCTGATTCTCGCGATCGGCGCGCAGAACGCCTTTGTCTTGCGGCAGGGATTGTTGCGCCAGCATGTGTTCTGGCTTTGCCTGCTTTGTGCCGTGTCCGATGCCCTTTTGATAACCGCAGGTGTTTTGGGGTTTGGCGTGATTGTGCAGCTTTACCCCTTGTTGCCACAAATCATGGCATGGGGTGGCGCCGCATTTCTGATCGTTTATGGCGCCCTGCGCTTGTGGGCGGCATGGCAAGGTGCCTACAGTCTGCAACTTGCGGGGCAATCTGCGGGGCTTTGGGCAACGCTGGCCACCGGTGCGGCGTTCACTTGGCTGAACCCGCATGTCTATCTTGATACGCTTGGGCTTGTGGGGGCGGTTTCGACGCAATTCATTGATCCGGTTGCCAAAACAGCCTTTGGGATCGGGGCTGTGACATCCTCTTTTGTGTTCTTTTTCAGCCTAGGCTATGGCGCGCGCATGCTGGCCCCTGTGATGCAATCGGCACGGGCATGGCGTATTCTGGACGTGCTTATCGGCCTTGTGATGTGGGCATTGGCGGTCAAACTTCTTAGTTGAACATCGCCGCTAGATCGACCGTACTGCGCTTGCCCAAGTCCTTTTTGTGCGCCTTGAGGAAGTGGTCTGCCGCCGCTTCGCCAGCCTCTTTCAGGCGCGCCAGAATGACAGGTGTCGGTATCGATTTGGTGGCGACATTCAACCCGTTCATCAGGGTGTCATCTGCAATCATATGCACCAGTACGTCTTTCATGGTGCCTTTCTTGATCGCGCCATCGGCAAGCAGCCGTTTGACAAAGGCAATCGCACGCAATTCGCGCAAGAGCGAGCTGTTAAAGCTGATCTCGTTGATCCGGTTTTCGATGGATTGGCTATCAAACGGCAATTCCTCGCGATAAAGCGGGTTGATGTTCACAACAAGAAGATCGTCTGGCAAGTCATTGGCAAATAAAGGATACAACGCCGGATTTCCGGTATATCCCCCATCCCAGAATGCCTCAACCTTGCCGGTCTTGGGGTCTTCGAATTCGACCGCCTGAAACAGGCTCGGCAAACAGGCCGAGGCCATGATGACCTTTGGCATGATCTCGTCCCCTGTAAAGACGCGGATCTTGCCAGAGCGGACATTGGTGGCGCAAATGTGC
>CAYGMX010000500.1:0-2303 GCA_964351055.1 uncultured Loktanella sp.
CTCGAGATCATGCTGGCGGCGCGTGTTCTGATGGGCTTGGGGGCGGCAGGGCCACGGGTTGTGGCGATGGCGTTGATCCGCGATCTCTATGCCGGTTCCGATATGGCCAGAATCCTGTCCTTTGTGATGATTGTCTTTGCCTTGGTGCCCGCGTTGGCGCCAACAATCGGGCATTACATTGTTGTGGTCTTTGACTGGCACGCGATCTTTATTGCGTTCATTGTTTTTTCGGTGGTTTCAACGCTGTGGTTGCTGATCCGCCAACCTGAAACACTGACGCCCGAAAAACGGCGACCGCTGAGCATCAGCGCGCTGTGGCATGCGATAAAGGAGATGTTCAACCACCGCACGGCGCGGTTGTCGATCCTCATCCAGACGCTGACCTTCGGGATGTTGTTCAGCATGCTTTCAACGACGCAGCAGGTCTTCGACCAGACATTCGGTCAGGGGGCGGTGTTCCACTTGTGGTTTGGCGGTATCGCGATTGTTGCGGCATCGTCCGGTTTCCTGAATGCACGGATTGTCGGACGTTTGGGAATGCGCGCGATTATCAAGGCAATGTATACGGCCCAGATCGGTTTTACGCTGGGCCTGATTGCGATCACGGCGTTTGACAGCCCCTATTGGCTGGCCTTTGGCGGTTATGTCGTCTGGGTTACGTCAAACTTTTTTCAGGCCGGCCTGACTATCGGCAACCTGAACGCGCTTGCGATGGAGGAAATGGGCCATATTGCGGGGCTCGCGGCATCCGTTATTGCTGCCGTGGCGACCATCGGGGCGGTCATCATTGCGGCACCCATTGCGCTGCAATTTGACGGCACGCCAATGCCGATGGCGATTGGCACATTGATTGCTGCGGCCTTGGCGCTTTGGCTGACAACGTTGATCAAGCGCCCAGGCGAGGTATGACCAAGGGCTGGCCCCGGTCTACCTGACCTTTTCGTCGGCCAGTTTTTGCGCCAGATCGCGCGCGATGTTGAACGCGCCCTGAATCTTGTCGCGTTCCTTGTCCCAATCGCGGCGAATGACGATCTTGTTGTCCTTGATCTTGGCCGTGCCGTTCTGGGCATGGACGAAATCTACCAACCCCTTGGGCGAGGCGAATTTGTCGTTGTGAAACTGGATCGTGGCCCCCTTTGGTCCTGCATCCAGCTTAGCGATCCCGGCCTTCTTGCACATGGCCTTGATCCGCACGACCAGCATCAGCGTGTTCACCTCGCGCGGGAGCGTTCCGAAACGGTCGATCAGTTCGGCGGCAAAACCTTCGAGTTCGACCTTCGTGGTCAGTTCCGACAGGCGGCGATAGAGGCCAAGGCGGACATCCAGATCGGGCACATAGGTGTCTGGGATCAACACCGGCACGCCCAGATTGATCTGCGGTGCCCAATGCCCGTCATCAATGATGCCTTCCGCCGCCCCCGACCTGATCGCCGCGATCTGGTCTTCCAGCATTTGCTGGTACAATTCATATCCCACTTCGCGCATCTGGCCTGACTGTTCTTCGCCCAGCAGGTTGCCCGCGCCGCGAATATCCAAGTCCTGGCTCGCGAGCGTGAACCCCGCCCCCAGCGAGTCAATCGAGCCAAGCACCCGCAACCGCTTTTGCGCCGTATCCGTCAGTTTCTGGCGCGGTTTTGTCGTGAGGTACGCATAGGCGCGGGTCTTGGACCGGCCCACCCTGCCCCTGATCTGGTAAAGCTGGCTGAGGCCGAACATATCGGCACGCCAGACGATCATGGTATTGGCTGTCGGGATATCCAGGCCGGATTCGACAATCGTTGTCGCCAGCAACACATCATATTTGCCATCGTAAAAGGCGTTCATCCGGTCATCAAGCTCGCCTGCCGCCATCTGGCCCGTGGCCGAGATATAGGTGACTTCCGGTACTTCGCGTTTCAGGAAATCTTCCATCTCGTCCATGTCGCTGATGCGCGGCACGACGACAAAGGACTGCCCGCCGCGATAGTGTTCGCGCAAAAGCGCCTCGCGCACGGTGATCGTGTCGAATTCGCTGACATAGGTGCGGATCGCCAGACGGTCGATGGGTGGCGTGCCGATGATCGACAGATCGCGCACACCGGACAACGACAACTGCAAGGTCCGCGGGATCGGCGTCGCCGTCAGCGTCAGCACATGCACATCGGTGCGGAGTTGCTTGAGCCGCTCTTTGTGCTGCACGCCGAATTTCTGTTCTTCATCAATGACAAGCAGGCCAAGGTTCTTGAACCGTACACCTTTGGCCAGCAAGCCATGGGTGCCCACGACGATATCGATGGACCCGGCGGCAAGGCCCTTTTTCGTGT
>CAYGMX010000501.1:0-2294 GCA_964351055.1 uncultured Loktanella sp.
GGATCGGTCAAAAGGCATTTTGCCCCCCATTTTTCTATGCTAGACCGATGCGCGATACGTCGCGGTACAACCTGCGACCAGAGCATTCAGGTGTAAGTGAGGATCAATATGTCAGCCAGCAAGGAGAACAAGAGCCGGTGGGTGCTCCATGTCGGTGCTGCGATCTCTTTTGCCGTCCTGTCCGCATGTGGCGGGGAACGCGGAGGTGAACCGCTGGATGATCTGACGGCGCAAGCCATCTTTGAACGTGGTGAACGGCAGATCGAACGGGGCAACCCCGACGATGCGGCGTTTACGTTTGGCGAGATCGAGCGGCTTTATCCTTATTCGGAATTCGCACAGCGGGCCTTGATCATGCAGGCTTTTGCGTATCACCGTGACGAGGATTATCCAAACAGCCGCGCTTCGGCGCAGCGTTACCTTGATTTCTACCCGGTCGAAGCGGATGCGCCCTATGCGGCCTATCTTTTAGCGCTGTCCTATTATGACCAGATTGACGAGGTCGGGCGCGATCAGGGACTGACCTTTCAGGCCTTGCAATCGCTGCGCCGCGTGATCGAACAATATCCTGACAGCGAATATGCGCGTGCATCGGTTCTTAAATTCGATCTGGCATTCGATCATCTTGCGGCCAAGGAGATGGAGATTGGCCGCTTCTACCTGAAGCGCGGCAACTATGTTGCAGCCGCCAACCGTTTCCGCACTGTTGTCGAGGATTTCCAGACAACCACCCATACCGCAGAAGCATTGCACCGGCTGGTTGAAAGCTACCTTTCCTTGGGTCTTGTCGAAGAGGCACAAACCGCAGGCGCGATCCTTGGCTACAACTATCAGTCAAGCGAATGGTACGCGGCCAGCTTTGCCTTGCTGACAGGCGCGGGCCTGTCGACAGATGCCGCTGGCGATAGCTGGCTGTCGTCCATCTACCGGCAGGTCATTCGTGGTGAGTGGCTGTAAACATCGCGGGGGCTTCCCCGCCCTTTGGGCTGTGTCATGCTGCGTGGCTTAGATATCAGGGACATGCTGATCATCGACCGGCTTGAGCTCTTGTTTCAGCCCGGTTTGAACGTGTTGACCGGTGAGACAGGTGCCGGAAAATCTATCTTGCTTGATGCGCTCGGCTTTGTTCTGGGCTGGCGGGGCAGGGCGGAATTGGTGCGCCAAGGGGCTGAACAGGGCGAAGTCACCGCATGGTTTGATCTGGCCGCAGATCACCCAGCGCGCGCTGTGCTGGACGAGGCGGGAATATCGGTTGACGACGAACTGATCCTGCGGCGCGTCAACGGGCGTGATGGGCGCAAGACGGCGTGGGTGAATGACCGGCGGGTCAGCGGCGAAGTGCTGCGCAACCTGTCGGATACGCTTGTGGAACTGCACGGACAGCATGACGACCGCGGATTGCTCAACCCGCGCGGCCACCGGCAGATGCTGGATGCCTACGCCGTCCTTGATAGCGAGCTCGAGGCCGTGCGCACAAACTGGCGTGCGCTGGCCGTTGCTGGACGTGAACTGACAGCCGCAGAAGCCCGTATTGCCGCGGCGCGGGCAGAGGAAGACTATCTGCGTCATGCTGTGGCTGAACTGGACGCGCTCGCCCCAGAGGCCGGAGAAGAAGCAGCGCTCGACACGCAGCGGCGGCTGATGCAGGCCGCCGAAAGGATCCGTGCAGATATCGGCAAGGCCGCAGAGGCATTGGGGTTGAATGGCGCGGAAGGCCTTGTCAGCGATGCGTCACGCTGGCTGCAAGGTGTCGCTGCCGATGCCGAAGGGCAGTTGGATGATGCGCTTGAGGCCATCGAAAAGGTGATGCTCGAGCTTGACCACGCGCAGCGGGGTGTCGCCGATTGTCTGGATGCGCTGTCGTTCAATACCTCTGAACTGGAAGATGTCGAAGAGCGCCTGTTTGCGATAAGAGGGCTGGCGCGCAAACACAGTGTGCTTGCTGATGATTTGTCTGGCTTTGCGGATGATTTGCGCACGCGTCTTGCGATTTTGGATGACGGCGCACGCGACCTTGCTGCGTTGCAGGCTAAGGTCGGTGCAGCCAAGGCAGCTTATGACCGGTCGGCGACGGTCTTGCACGATAAGCGTGTGATTGCTGCCAAAGCGCTCGATGCGGCCATGGCCAAGGAACTGGCGCCGCTCAAGATGGAACGCGCTGTCTTTGCGACATCGATCTCTCCATCCGAGCCAGGACCGGAGGGTATGGATGCTGTGGCCTTTACGGTGGCCACCAACCCCGGAGCTCCGGCTGGCCCGCTGAACAAGATTGCATCGGGAGGCGAGCTAAGCCG
>CAYGMX010000502.1:0-2283 GCA_964351055.1 uncultured Loktanella sp.
CGCCCTGCAGGGCAACGCGGGTGTGAAGCTCTACCTGACGCCTTCGGATGAAAAAACCGTCGAAGAGCTGAGCAAGGCGGTTGGCAAGACCACGAAGACCGTCATCACGCGATCCCAGTCCATCGGCAAGAACCCCTTCGAGGGCCGTAGCCAGTCCACCCGGACCGAAGAAAGCTCTCTCCTGCCCGAGGATGAGGCGCGCCGCCTGCCGCTCGACGAGATCGTCATGGTCATCGACGCGCAAATGCCGGTCCGGGCCAAACGGATCCAGTATTTTGATGATCGGCTGTTCAAGGCGATCCACGCGGCACAAACGGGCGAGTTGCCGTTTCCGAAGCTGGGGGGAGGTGGGTCGCAGGGCACGCTGCCGCTGAGTGTGCGTGCAATGCCGATGACACCGCCCGCGAACGGACCAGGTGGGTCTGACGCCGTTGTGGAGACCACACGCCAAGAAGCGGGCAGTCAACCGTCAGGGCAAACCGACGTCGCCCCAAAAAAGACCGCGCCTGTCGTTCAAGCCGTTATCGCCGAGGAACAGCGCCAGATGGAGATGGATTTTGCCTCTCAGGTGCCTTCTGATGATCTGGCAAAGGAGGTGGGTGACGATCAGGTGAGGACCGCTGTGGATGGCCTGGGCGCGCTAGAGTCGGCTATGAAAGATGGGCCTTAAGACGTCTAGTGATTTTGTGGAGGGATGTTTTCTTGAAAAATGGGAATGAGGAATGAAATTTTGGTGCAATGAGAACAGTATGGCAACATTTGCAGTCGCCCGAAATCGTGGTAAGCGGGAAAAGCCATCAGAAAATGGAGTTACTGTGGCTCATTGTGTTTTTTGTTTGAGCGCTAATCGGCGGATGACGGAGTAAAGCTTACACCATGTATTACCTTGATGGCCTCGCCAGCTGGCCAATGCGTCCGGAAGCCAAAGACGTTCTTATTGAGGCGCTGGCTCAACCCGGAAACGCGAACTCCAATCACGTTGCAGGCTGGCAGGCTAACCGCCTCTACGAAAAAGGAAGGAGGGCCGTTGCGAGCCTCATCGGTGCTGCGCCAAACGAGATCTTCATTACCTCGGGCGCTACTGAGGCAAACGCGCTCGCGATCATAGGGACTTCGCGCGCCGTTGCAGAACAGTTTCCGCACAGAAACAAAATCATTCTGTCCGCGCTGGAGCACGACGCGGTTCGACGTCCTGCGGAAGCACTGCGCGAGTTGGGCTTCGAGGTCCTGATGTGTCCTGTCGGCATAAATGGTTCGATTTGCCTGGAAAGTCTCGAGGCTCTTTTGGGCGAGACCACACTGCTCGTCAGCACAATGCTTGCAAGCAATTTAACGGGTGTAATCCAACCAATTGAAAAGATAAGTGAAATGGCGCATGCCGTCGGCGCGCTCATGCATGTCGATGCTGCTCAGGCCGCGGGCAAGCATCCGATCGACGTATTCGATCTCGGTGCCGATTACCTCAGCCTGTCGGCTCATAAATTTGGGGGACCACAGGGTGTCGGTGCACTTTTTGTGGCCGCCAACGCCCCAAAGCCAACCGAGCTGACATCCACAAGACAGTTGGAAGAGCATCTGAGCGGAACGCAACCAGCCGCGTTAGTTGCGGCGATGGGCCGTGCAGCCGAGATATCGGCTCAGAATATGGCGCGAGAGTCTGTCCACAGTAGGGGTCTGATATCCCTGTTCGAGGAGCAACTCTCTGGCGACGGCTTGCGTGTGGAACGGCTTTTCCCATCAAGTCCGGCGGTTCCCGGAGCTGCCGCATTCATAGTCGACACGCCGGCGAGCTCAGATCTGATCGACAGTCTGAACACCAAAGTATGTCTTTCGAACGCGTCTGCCTGCCATTCCGGTTCATTGCAGCCTTCGCCGGTTCTTTCCGCGCTGCATCTCACTCATGACGAGCAGAAACGCTTCCTGCGTATAGGTGTCGGGTGGTGGCTTTCTGAAGACGATATTGGCTCGGCGACGGCGATCATGGTCGGCGCTGTGGAGAAAGTCCTCCTTGCTACTGGTGAGCTTCACCAGTAGCATAGGCTTATGGCCGATGTATTTTACAATTGGTCCGGCAAACCGCAATTCGCCGGGCACGAAACATTCCCGCTGCGCATCCTTTGGTTGCGCAAAGCATATGACGCGGTTCGCGGTGGCGCCCCGCTGACGGTATTCAAGGACGACGAAGCCATCTCCCGGTTCGGCGTTGGCCGAAACATGGCTGTTTCAATGCGATTTTGGGCGCAAGCCGCGGAAGTTATCCAACTCGACGGCAAGGAGTTAAAG
>CAYGMX010000503.1:0-2278 GCA_964351055.1 uncultured Loktanella sp.
ACGGACCACAGCGAGGTAATTCTATGTCTTCGAAAATCGTTTGGATTCTTCTGCAGCAGTTGCGCAAAGTCTGGGTGCGCGTTGTCTCTTTCGCCGTCTTGGCGTTTGTGACCGTAGCAGTTGCGCAAGTGGTTTCGCCTTTGATTCCCTCCGCATGGACAGTTCAGATTGGCGCCAGTTCAGTTGATCAGGTGCTCAGCATACTCACATCTTCGATGTTGGCCGTTACTACCTTCTCTTTGGCGACTGCGGTCTCTGCCTTTGCAGACGCCGCCAGTACCGCTACGCCACGTGCAACGGCGCTGCTTCAGAAGGACCCGACCACACAGAATGTGCTCGCTACTTTTCTAGGTGCGTTCTTGTTCAGCCTTGTTGGAATGATCGCGCTTCAAGCCGGCTATTACGACAACGCCGGTCGGCTTGTCCTGTTTGTCGCAACCGCTGCCGTGATCGCGCTTGTTGTCGTGGCGCTTTTGGGGTGGATCAGCCACCTGATGACCTTTGGCAGGATGGGTGACACATTGGATCGCGTGGAAGCGGCTGCAATCGCCTCTCTTGATAATCGGCTCAAGAACCCGTTTCTTGGCGGTCGGCCCCTTCTTACAGAGGTTCCGAGCACGTGTGTTCCGGTGCTTTCCAATGAGACCGGATATATTTTGCATGTCGATGTCGGTAGGCTCGACGCCGTTGCGCAAAGCCTGAAAATCAAACTCTGGCTGAATACCTTGCCCGGATCATTCGTGCACGAAGCAAGGCCGCTCCTCTATAGTGAGCGGGAGATAGACGACTCTGATGCGCTTCGGACGCTTTGCAAGGCATTCACTCTCGGCACAGAGCGCAGCTTTGAGCAGGACCCTCGTTTTGGATTGATCGTCATCTCTGAAATCGCCTCGCGCGCTCTCTCGCCTGCCGTGAATGATCCCGGAACTGCAATTAGCGTCATTGGACGACTGGTGCGGATACTTTCCCGCTGGAACGAAAACGCGCAGGTGAAGATTGTCCATGAGGCAGTGATTGTGCCCCCAACGACCCCTGGCGAACTGATTGTGGATGCCTTCAGGCCGATTGCCCGGGATGGCGCGTCAAACGTCGAGGTCCAGCTCCGGATTCACAAAGCGCTCAATGCGCTTGCGGATGTTGCGCCCGACGTTTTCGGGGTGCCGGTCAGAGACATGGTCGCGGACGCCCTATCGAGGGCACAGGGCGCCTTGACCGATGGTGATTACCGGCTGGTTGAACAGGTTGCTGCCGCCAGATCCGAACAGCTTGCAATGCAACAGCCATTGTGACCGATGCCGTCGAACCAGCCGATGCACTTTTGCCTTAGTCCTGATCGGCCTCGTCCGGCGCTGTCGTGACGCCGAACTTTCCTGATGCCCTGTGCTCGTGTGGCTCGCCAAATTCGCTGCTATGCAATCCGCGGCTAAGAAGTTCGCGGATGGCCGCCGCTCTTGATGGCATGCGGTGTTCAAAACGCCAGTCGTCAATCGCTTTGATCTCTTGATCGTTCAACATCACTTGCAGTTTTTCAGTGCGTTTCCCACCTGCGTTCGTCATGGCGCTGCCCCGTTCATTGCCGTCAATTAACCCAACATGAGTAAATGATACATCTTGAGTAGCCGACGCAACATCAGTTTTTTGCTAAACCTGCATGAACTTATCAACACACATCGCATACCAACCCGAGTGAACACCATGCACATACGGATGTTAAGTATATGTTTTTAATGGATTTATTCATCTATATTTGCTATCAAAGGTTAAATGAAAGGAGACCAGCATGACAACGAAGAATGAATATGTTGAAAAGATTCAAGCGCGCCTGAACAAATGGGATGCGGAAATTGAAAAGCTGAAAGCCCGCGCAGAAGAGGCAGAGGCAGATGCAAAGATCAAGTACAGTGAACAGATCGACACCTTGCATGAAAACCAGCGTCAAGCCCAAGCAAAGCTTGACGAACTCAGAGCATCAAGCGACGACGCTTGGCAAGACATGAAGGCAGGCGTCGAAAGCGCTTGGAACAGCCTTGAGCAGGCTGCAAAAGACGCAAGCGCGCGTTTCGCTGCATAGCCTTGAGGCGATCAAATCGGGCACCTGTCTTCCAAATAAGGGGGGCAGGTGCCTTTTTCATTCAAGCAGGCACATGCGCATGGTTGCGCTGAGCGCTTCTTTGGTACTGTCCTGCCGCTTTCTTCCTGACGGCGCTATCGTCAGACCGCCGTGCCAGAGCGGTCGTCGGACCATTTTTCATCGTAGTGAGAGCCGTCGCAGAATGGT
>CAYGMX010000504.1:0-2277 GCA_964351055.1 uncultured Loktanella sp.
CAGTTCTGCGTTGGCGGCGATGAGCGTTGTGGCCGATTTGGCCGAACGTCAAAAGCGGAGCGGGTTTTAGGGTCAGACCCCGCTAAATGCGCGCGATTGCCAGCGCGATCCCCTGCCCGCCCCCGATGCACATCGTGATCAGGGCGCGGTTGCCTTGGATCCGGTCCAGTTCGTACATCGCCTTGACAGTGATGATCGCACCGGTTGCGCCGACAGGATGGCCAAGCGCGATTGCACCGCCATTTGGGTTCACGCGGGCAGGATCAAGACCAAGCTCTTTGGAGACGGCGAGTGCTTGTGCGGCAAAGGCTTCGTTGGATTCGATCACGTCAAAATCGTTGACGGTAAGTTGCGTCTTCATCAAGAGGTTCTCGACCGCAGGAACAGGCCCAATTCCGATAACGTCTGGCCGCACACCGGCATGGGCATAACCAAGGATGCGGAATTTGGGGTGCAGCCCCGCCTTCTTCGCCGCGTCCGCCGTTGCCAGAACCACAGCCGCAGCCCCGTCGTTCAGACCGGAGGCATTGCCAGCGGTGACAGTGCCGTCTTTCTGGAAAGCCGCCCGCAGACCCGCGAGCGTTTCCCGCGATGTCACTTTGGGGTGTTCGTCCTTGTCAAAATCGACCACTTCGCGGCGTTGCTTGATCTGGACCGGCACGATCTGGCTGTCGAAATACCCCGCGGCGATGGCCGCTGCAGCACGTTCCTGACTTTGCGCTGCAAAAGCATCCTGTGCTTGTCTGGTGATATCATGCTCTGCCGCCACATTCTCGGCGGTGATCCCCATGTGTCCGGTGCCGAACGGACAGGTCAGCGCGCCTAGCATCATATCAAGGCTGCGCACATCCCCCATCTTTGCACCCCAACGCGCGTCGGGCAGCACAAAGGGCGAGCGGCTCATGTTTTCGGCACCACCCGCAAGGCCGAATTCCGCATCACCCAGCATCAGGGACTGGATCACCGATACAATCGCCTGCACGCCCGAGCCGCACAAGCGGTTCACATTCATCGCAGGCGTTGTTTCAGGCACACCGGCCTGCATCGCCGCAACACGGCTCAGATACATATCCT
This sequence comes from uncultured Loktanella sp., assembly GCA_964351055.1. Taxonomy (GTDB): domain Bacteria; phylum Pseudomonadota; class Alphaproteobacteria; order Rhodobacterales; family Rhodobacteraceae; genus Yoonia. The sequence goes on from CAYGMX010000504.1 coordinate 1,075, forward strand.
TGGGTTCGGTGTTGATCACATGGCCCATGGCGACATGCCCGATCTGGCCGCCTTCCACGCCTGCACGTTCCAGTGCCGCTTTGGCAACAACGGTGCCAAGGTCAATGGGCGTGGTACCGGCCAGCGATCCGCCAAAAGTACCAACAGCGGTGCGCGCACCACCCAAAATCACGATATCAGTCATCCGAGCCTCCCCATTGCGGTATCCATTATAGTGCTACTTTACACAGATCGAAGCACCACAAAAACGTGGCGGCACGGTGACAAGAAAAGCATCTTTAGAGCGGCAAACCCGAAAAAGGCAGCGCTCATCGACCTTTGGGGGTTTTGCCCCTAATCGACGCAATGGGCGTTTCCTTCATGGCGTCGCGTGTTACCTCTTGCGCAAAGGATGAGAACCGATGCTGCTGACCGTCACAGACATTCACAAGACCTACCAAACGGCCGATGGCCCTTTTGAAGTCTTGCGCGGGATCGACCTGCGTTTGGCCGCTGGCGAAACCCTCGCGCTGACAGGGGAATCGGGTAGCGGCAAAAGCACTTTGCTCCACCTGATCGGCGGTCTGGATACGCCGGATGCGGGACAGATCATGCTGCAAGGTCAGGATATCGCCGCCATGGATGATCGTGGCCGCGCGGCCCTGCGGCGCGGCGTTGTCGGCGTGGTCTTTCAACAGTTCAATTTGATCCCAAGCCTCAGGACTGCCGACAATATCGCATTTCAGGCGCGGCTCGCCGGACAGTATGATCCGGCTTGGGCCACTGCACTGACCGAAAAGATGGGCCTGACCCCGCATCTGAACAAATACCCCGAACAACTGTCGGGCGGACAACAGCAGCGTGTCGCAATTGCGCGCACTCTGGCGCCACGGCCAAAGCTTGTGCTGGCAGATGAACCCACGGGCAACCTTGATGAAACCACGGCAGGTGTCGTCATGGACCTGATGCTGCAACTGGTGGCAGAAACCGGTGCCGGGCTCTTGATGGTCACCCACTCCGAGTCGCTGGCGGGGCGGATGTCGCGCAAACTGCATCTGCGGGCGGGTCAGGTAGCATGACGCGGGCGACCCTTCTGGCGCTCTTGTCGCATTGGTGGCGCAATCCGCTGCAACTCTTCACGCTCTTGGCAGGGCTGGCGCTGGCAACGGCGCTCTGGTCCGGCGTGCAAGCAGTCAATGCAGAGGCACGCGCCAGCTATGATGC
>CAYGMX010000505.1:0-2277 GCA_964351055.1 uncultured Loktanella sp.
GCCGTTGAGCCGCATCACAGTTCTTCACCAACCGACCACGTCCTCACCGAACTCCAGCTTTATGGCTGGCGTCCATATGAGGATGAACCCGATCCCCGCCCGCTGCCTGAGGGCAACCAGGTCGCCGCCGCCGTCACAGATATCGTCGATGCCTTGGTCGCCACGCTGGGCGATACCCGACTTGAACCCGAACTCGACGAACTGCTTTGGGGCACGGTCAACCTGTTCCATCGCGCGCTGGCCCGAACCGAGCGGCAACTCGACGACAACGAGCAGGCGCAGCGCCGCCTGCAGCGGGAACAGGACGGTTCCGAGGTGAAGTCCCTCGAACTTGAGCGCCTTTTGGCCGAGGGGCAAAGCATGCTCGAACGCCGCGCAGCACTGGAGCTTTTCCGCGACCTCGCAGCCGAAGGTTTCGAGCATCACCTCGCCAAACCCTGGCATCCCCGGAGCGGCTCGCGCGTCAGCCATCGCAACCTGACTGCGGCGATGATCGACAGCCGGGATTTCCTTGCCGCGCGCCGCCGGGCCGAGGCGCAGCTGCTTCTGCCCGAGGGGCCCAAGGTGGCCGTCACAGGCGGTGCTGACTTCAACGATCACCATCTGATCTGGGCACGCCTCGACCGAGTCCATGCCAAGCACCCGGACATGGTGCTGTTGCATGGCGGCTCGCCCAAGGGCACAGAACTCATTGCCTCACGCTGGGCTGATCACCGAAAGGTGCCGCAGGTCGCCTTTCGCCCCGACTGGGCGAAACATGGCCGCTCAGCCCCGTTCAAGCGCAATGACGCGATGCTGGATGTTCTACCGATTGGTGTCCTGGTCTTCCCCGGCACTGGCATTCAGGAAAACCTCGCCGACAAATCCCGCAAGCTGGGCATCCCAGTCCTGAAACACGAGGGCGGCGCGTAAGCGCCGCCTGACCCCACTGTAGACGTCTCAACTGAAAAACTGCCGCAACGTCCAAAAGCGTCGGTATGATGAGGCTTCGCCGACGCAGCGCAAGCAGTCCAAGTGACCGCTATGTACCGTCCTTTGGCAATTCCGCATGCGTTACAAGACCTTGGAAATTGACCTCCACGACGCGGTTGACCATCCAATCCTGCGGTGTCTCTGGCAGTGCTTCTTCATTGATCAACGCGAGTGCGGCCTCGATGGACAGGATCTGACGCGCCTTTGAGACCGATGGAATTATGATCAGACCCGGATGCATTTGGTCGGGTTTTCCGCAGAGCTTCCGAAAATCCTTGCCGTTTACAGTGATCAGCGTGTGATCGAACGCGATGCAATAGGCCAACACATCCGTGTCCGTCGCCCCCGACATGTTGATATCGCGCGTGTGACAGGTCGCATGGGCGGTCGTATCGCGAAAATGAACCGCTGCACCTGGAGAGACACATTCGTCGAAGAAAAGGTTCATGTGAGAACTACGCGGCCGCCTCCCAGGGACGGCCAGCCGCCACGGGGCGTCCGCGTTCCGGATGGGTGCGCGCGTAGATGTCGGCCGCGACGAAGGCTTCTCGCGGGATTTCGGGGTAGTCTTCCAGTAGATCATCGATCGTATCGCCGTCGGCCAGCCGCCCGCTTACCGCATAGACCGGAATTCTGGTGCCCTTGATGATCGGGACGCCGCCGAATATCTCCGGATCACTGGTGATGTGACGCTTTTTGTTCACCATATAGGCGCGCGCGGCTTCGAGTTTTGTCCCCGCGATCATCGGCAGATCGAGGTGGAGGCCGGGTTCGAGATCGAGCGGCGCAAGGTTTGTACCGGCCATCCCTCGGATGGCCTTCATCAGGATCTTTTTGCGGCTCACCGGAATCTCCTTGAGAAACCTCATGTGCCCAACAGCAGCGAAGTAGCAGACAGCATCCACATTGAGGAACCGGGCGCGGGTCTTGGTGAACATTCCACGGCGCTTCACCGGCGTCATGATGCCTGTCTCGATTGCCTTCTCCACACTGCGTGGCGGGACATCGGCGATGTGCGCGACTTCGTTGATCGTCAGTTCGGCGGCCATAGTTAAATCCTTTCCTCATTGGGAAAGATATATACCGTATACGTCCGAAATTCAAGTCAGCACCCACCATCACTCTTTTGTTGCTTTGTCCGCGATGCAGTCGACCGAAGCGCAATGCGCGAAGGTTCGCCGCATCGTCACATTTTTCTTCGGCAAAAAGCAGGTTTGGGCCATAATTCGACCAGCAGAACCGGCGTAGCAGCACAGTCACAGGCAGAGCGCAAATTTGGGCAGCCTGACGTGATCACGATCATCA
>CAYGMX010000506.1:0-2273 GCA_964351055.1 uncultured Loktanella sp.
TCGCGCTGGTGGCGCTGATGGTCTGGGTGGGCGGCTAGATGCGGGTGCTCATCGCGCAGGCAAGACTTGCCCTTGCGGTGATTTGCCGCCAAAACCCCCTGAACCCTTGCCAGCAGGACGTTATCCCATGACTGCGACCTTTCTTGCCAACGCCCGCCTGATCGATCCGGTTGCGTTGACGGATGCACCCGGCGCGATCCTGATCGCGGATGGGGTGATCAAAGAGGTCTTCGAGGGCAATCCGGCAGCACCTAAGAACGCAGATGTCATCGACTGCGGGGGTTTCTGCCTTGCACCGGGGATCATTGACATCGGCGTCAAAGTCTCGGAACCGGGGGAACGGCACAAGGAATCCTTCCGCTCCGCCGGACGCGCTGCCGCCGCAGGGGGTGTTACCACGATCGTGACGCGGCCCGATACCTCGCCCGCGATCGACACGCCCGAGACACTGGAATTTGTCGAGCGTCGCGCACAACAGGATGCACCCGTACACGTTCTGCCAATGGCCGCGCTGACCAAGGGCCGCGAAGGCCGCGAGATGACCGAGATCGGTTTCCTGCAAGATGCAGGCGCGGTGGCCTTTACCGATTGCGACCGCGTTGTGACCAACACAAAGGTGTTCAGCCGCGCGCTGACCTATGCACGGTCGCTTGATGCGCTGGTTATCGGCCATGTGCAGGAACCGGGACTGTCCGAAGGGGCTGCGGTGACATCGGGAAAATTCGCGTCCTTGCGGGGGCTTCCCTCCGTATCGCCGATGGCCGAACGGATGGGGCTGGACCGCGATATCAGCCTGATCGAAATGACAGGGGCGCGCTATCACGTCGACCAGATCACCACGGCACGGGCGCTGCCCGCGCTGGAACGGGCCAAACGGAACGGGTTGAGGATTACGGCGGGGATCGGGGTCCACCATCTGACGCTGAACGAACTCGACGTGGCCGACTACCGGACCTTCTTCAAACTCAAACCACCTTTGCGCAGCGAAGAAGATCGCGTGGCCGTGGTGCAGGCCGTGGCCGAAGGGCTGATCGATATCATCTGCTCCATGCACACGCCGCAAGACGAAGAAAGCAAGCGCCTGCCCTATGAAGAGGCCGCCAGCGGGGCTGTCGGGCTGGAAACACTGCTGCCTGCGGCGCTGCGGCTGTACCATGCGGATATGATCGACCTGCCCCGCCTGTTCCGCGCAATGGCACTCAATCCGGCGCGGTTGCTGGGGCTGGCGGCGGGGCGCCTGCTGCCCGATGCACCCGCCGATCTGGTGCTGTTCGATCCCGACGCGCCGTTCCAGTTGAACCGCGCGACGCTGCTGTCGAAATCCAAAAACACACCCTTTGACGGGGCGCGCCTGCAAGGCAAGGTGCTGGGCACTTGGGTCGACGGTCAGCGCATCTGGGAGAAATCATGATGCCACCTATTGAAAGCGCCACCGCTGTCTTGGTCCTGTGGGGCGCCATCGGGTATTTGCTTGGGTCGATCCCAAGCGGGATCATCCTTGCGCGGCTGATGAACCTTGGCAATCTGCGCGAGATCGGGTCCGGCAATATCGGGGCGACAAACGTGCTGCGAACGGGCAACAAGAAAGCCGCCGCACTGACCCTGCTGTTCGATGCCGCGAAAGGGGCGGTCGTGGTGCTTTTGGCGCGCGCCTTGGCAGGCGAAGACGCCGCACAGATCGGGGCGCTGATGGCCTTTTTGGGGCATTGCTTTCCGGTCTGGCTGCGGTTCAAGGGCGGCAAGGGAGTCGCGACCTATCTTGGCATCCTTTGGGCGATGTCATGGCCGATGGGGTTGGCCGCCTGTGGCATCTGGCTGCTGGTGGCAGGCGTTTCGCGCTATTCATCGCTGGCCGCTCTGGTGGCGGCAGGCTGGATGCCGCTGGTGATGGGCTTTACCGGCAACGGCAACATGTTTGCGCTTGGCGCGGTCCTGTGTGTGCTGGTCTATGCCAGACACTGGGGCAATATCATGCGGCTGCGCAAAGGCACCGAAACCAAGATCGGGGGCAAGAAGGCCCCCGAAGCCTAGTAACTATATTCGGCGTAAATCCGTTTCAGATCGCCGTTCCAATCACCATAATAATGGTCCAGCAACTCGTCGGCGGGGGTTTTTCCGGTCTCGACCGTTTCCTTCAACGCATTAAGGAAATGGGTCTCGTCCGGCACCAGTCCGCCGGCACCAGGAAGCGCGCGGGCCTTCAGGCCAGCCTCTGAAATCGCCACGACCTCGCGGGCCAGATCGTGCATGTTGATCCCGTCAACCTGCGCCTG
>CAYGMX010000507.1:0-2259 GCA_964351055.1 uncultured Loktanella sp.
AATAGAAGGCCAGATAGTTATGCGGCGGTACAAGGTCGGGGGAATGGTAGGTATCTTTCGGGTCGATATTGTACCCCCGCGCCGGTTGCAGCCCGATGACCGCATTACCGAAGCGGTGGATGCTGAGAGCGAACCCTGTGTTCGGGGTATCTGCCGGAGCCTCCGGCGGAGGTATTTTTGAACAAAAGAAAGGGTCTTGTTGCGCTGCGCCCCAGCGGGCCGTGATCTGATCCCTGATCTCCCATGGCAGGGCGTCGAAATGCTGTTGATAGACGGCGAGGGGCAGGAATTCACCGCCTTCTTTTTCCGCGCGGTCGGTCAGCCAATTGGTGGGCCCCGCCATGATTTGCGCCATCAGTGCCGCACTGTCGGCGGGCGGGGTGACCTTATGCCCCTGTGATTTGAGCAGGTGCAGCGCATGGGCTGTCGCGGCGGGCGTGTCAAGCCCGACCCCGTTGGCCAACCGTCCGTCCTTGTTGGGGTAGTTGGCGAGGATCAGGGCGGTTTTCTTGTCCGCTGCGGGGGTGCGGCGCAGCTTTGCCCAGCCTTTCGCCAGTTGTGTCACAAAATCAATACGGTCGCCGCGCGCCTGATAGGTGGCGATGGGGCATTGGGTGGCGTCATCGAAGAAGGCCTCGCCCTTGAAGCTGACCGCGCGTGACATTATCCGCCCGTCTACCTCTGGCAGCGCCACGTTCATTGCGATGTCGCGGGCGGTCAGCCCGTGCAGCCCTTCGGCCCATGATGCCTCGGTTGCGCCTGACAGGATCACTTGAAAGACTGGCGCGTGATTGGCCAGCAGCGGGTTTTGCGGGCTGTCGTCCCCGTCATGCGGGCTGCCCACGGCGAAGGCTGTGCAGTTGAGGATCACGTCGGGTGGCGCTTGGGTGAAGAGGTGATCCAGCGTGGCGGTGCTGACGGGATCCTTGAGGCTGGCGACAAAGACGGGCAGCGGGTTCAGACCGGCACGGCTGAGGCTGCGGGTCAGCCGGTTGATCGGGTTCAGCCCGCCGCCCTGCACCAAGGCGCGGTAAAAGATGATCGGCACGATGGGCGCGCCTGCGGTCCATGCAGCCTGTGCTGCGCCCAGATCGGCGATCCCTGCACCCGGCCAATAGACACCGGCGCGCAAGAGCGGGCTTGGCCCTGTCGGTTTGTCACCGCTATCCAGCATGGCTTTGGCATAGGCCAGAAGGTTGGTGCTGTTTTGCGGCCCGCCTTCGACGAGATAAGACCACAGGTTGTCGTAGTCTTCTGCATTCACGGTCGAGAGTTCGCGTAATTCCTGATCCGGTTTGTCGTCGCCGGGCAAAGCCACGAAAGGCACGCCTGCCGCATAAAGGCGGGCAGCGTATTGGGTCAGCCCGTATTTCCAGTACCCCGCACCGCCAAGGATCCGCGCGATCACCAGACGTGATTGCGTGGCGCATTCGTCCAGATGCAGATCGACCGACATGGGATGCACAAGGTGCATCATATTGGCCAGCCGCAGGGTTGGCGGGTCGGCCATTTCCGACCGCGCATCCGACAGGGCCGCCAGTTCTGTATCGGCCGCCGAGATGATGACCACATCGGCGGGGGTCTGTCCCAGATCGACAGGTTCGCTTCCGTCAGAAATCGCGCCGGGCTTTGCTGCGAGCAGGTGCATCAGGTTAAACCCCGTGCTAAAGGGGGGACAAACAAGAGGTTACCGACATGGACTACAAAGCCACAGGAGCGCCGAAATTGGGTAAGAATGCACCGAAACATACCGAGCATAATGCCCACGGGAGCAAGAAAAAGCCATTCGGCGCGCGCCCCAGCAAAGAAGAGCTTTTGGCGCGGATGAAAGCCGCTGCCGAGGCCAAGAAGGCGGAGTAGTCTCACAGCCGCTTTTCCATGAAGATGGAACTGGCGGCGTTTGTGTAGTCGCCAAAGACGCCGCAGGGGGTAAATCCGTGCCGCGCATAGAGCCGGTGCGCCGCATGCAGCACAGTGCCGGTTTCGAGTTTGATCACGGCAAGCCCCTGTTCGCGGGCCGTATCTTCGATTTGCCGAAGTAAGGCGCTTGCGACGCCTTTGCCGCGCGCATCTTCGGCCACGAACATGGATTTCACTTCGCCATAGCCGTCTTTGATTGCCAATGCGCCGGTGCCGCAAATCGTGTCGCCTGTCCGGGCGGTGAAGAAATGGATATGCGGGGCGACCAGATCGGCGATTTCGAGGTAGAAGTTGTCTTCGGGTGGAAACAGGCTTTGCATCAGCGCATGGCTTTGGTGC
>CAYGMX010000508.1:0-2256 GCA_964351055.1 uncultured Loktanella sp.
GAGGCGCTCAATATGTCTGCATCGCAGGCAGGGCGGCGCAAACAGCGGCTTGAGGCCGAGGGCTATATTGCGGGCTACCGCGCTTACTTGTCTGCCGAAAAACTTGGGCTGTCGGTCGAGGCCTTCATCCAGATCGTGATGGCCACGCACACCGAACAGAATGCAAAGCATTTCGTGCGTCTGACCAAGACCCGCCGCGAGATCGTGGGTGCATGGACCCTGACCGGCGAGGCGGACTATCTGCTGCGGGTCTATTGCCCCGACCTTGCGGCCCTGAACCTGCTGGTCCAGCAAATGCTGCTGCCCCACCCCGCCGTAAGCCGCGTGCAAAGCCAGATTGTGATGGAGCGGGTAAAGCCCGATGCACCCTTGCCGGTCTAGCCGCATAGACAAGAAATGGCGCAGCACACCCTTACAAATGACGCTGTGGCGGTTAAAGTGGAACACAACACCAATTCAAAGAAACGAAGTAATTATCGTCACGAGGCGGGCGGGGCATAATGGAATCATTCCTGATACAGGCAACGATCTATCTGGGCGCGGCGGTCATCGCGGTGCCTTTGGCGGCGCGCCTTGGGTTGGGATCGGTGTTGGGGTATCTGCTGGCCGGTATCGTGATCGGGCCGGTCCTTGGTCTTGTTGGGACCGAAACGCAGGACCTGCAGCACTTTGCCGAATTCGGCGTTGTCATGATGCTTTTCCTGATCGGTCTGGAACTGGAACCACGGGCCTTGTGGAACATGCGGCAGCGCCTGATCGGGCTGGGCGGTTTGCAAGTCGTCTTGACGATGCTGGCAATCATGGGCGCTGCGATGGCGCTTGGCTACGGGTGGTCCGCGTCGCTGGCCATCGGCATGATCTTTGCCTTGTCTTCGACCGCGATCGTGCTGCAAACCCTTACTGAGAAGGGCTTGATGCAGACCAGCGGCGGGCGGTCCACTTTTTCGGTTCTGCTGACACAGGACATTGCGGTGATCCCGATGCTGGCACTGCTGCCCTTGCTTACGGTACCGGTGATGGCAACGCTGACCCCCGATGGGTCAATGCAGCTTGTCACAGAAGATCATGACGGCGCACATCACGCAGCGTTGAGCCTTGTGGACGGCCTGCCTGGCTGGGGCGTGACTCTGGTGACCTTGGGTGCGGTGGCGGTTGTCATCCTTGCCGGTGTTTTTCTGACCCGCCCCGTGTTTCGCTATATCCACCATGCGCGACTGCGCGAGATGTATACCGCGCTGGCGCTCTTGATGGTGGTCGCGACCGCCGTGCTGATGAGCATGGTCGGTCTTTCTCCTGCGTTGGGGACGTTTCTTGCGGGTGTCGTGCTTGCGAACTCAGAGTTCCGGCACGAATTGGAAAGCGACCTTGAACCGTTCAAAGGGCTCTTGCTGGGCCTGTTCTTCATCACTGTTGGTGCTGGTATCAACTTTGGCCTGCTGTTTGGCGATCCGGCCTATATCCTGAGTCTGGCGGTGGGTGTCATCGTGATCAAGGGCGCAATCCTTTATGGGCTGGCGCTGCTTTTCAGGCTCAAGAACAAGGACCGTTGGCTGTTTACATTGGGGTTGGCACAGGCTGGTGAATTCGGCTTTGTCCTGATTTCGTTCTCTTTGCAGCAAGGTGTCCTGAGCGACGGTCTGGGGGGCACCCTGCTGCTGGTGATCGCTCTTTCGATGCTCATTACACCACTTCTTTTCATTGTCTACGACATGCTTAGCCGTCGCATCGGCGAAACCGAAGATGAAGAACATGACGAGGTGGACGAAAGGGGCACTGTCATCATTGCCGGCATCGGGCGCTTTGGGCAGATCGTCAACCGGTTGGTGCAGAGCGCAGGGTTCGAAACTGTTGTTGTCGATAACAATCTGGCAACGGTTCAGATGATGCGCAAATTCGGCTTTCGCGGCTTTTTCGGTGATCCAACCCGCCCCGATCTGTTGAATGCCGCAGGTCTTGAGGATGCAAAGGTCCTTGTTGTCGCCATCGACGACAAAGCCTCGGCGAACAAACTGGTCCGCTACGCCCGCAAGACCCGCCCCGCCCTGCGCGATCGCCGAGCTGACGCAGAACAGACACAGGGCGGCGAGGGCGCGGATCTTCACGGTCTTGTCGGTCTCCTTCGAAATGCGCGGCAGAGGCTACGGCGGATGCGCGACGGGAGCCACCGCCGACGTCGACGCGCACACGTTGTCCAGGCACGGTCGGTGCGCCCCTGAGGAAACGAAGTCCGAGCGTTCGCCCAAAAGTGGCGCATAC
>CAYGMX010000509.1:0-2251 GCA_964351055.1 uncultured Loktanella sp.
CCCGGAAGATAGCGACAACTGCTTCCAGTTCATCAGGCAGCGCAATCGCGGCCTTGCCGGTGCGCGCAATTCAGGCATTGCCCACGCGCGTGGTGCGTTCATCGGCTTTTGCGATGCGGATGATCTGTGGGAGCCCGGCAAGCTTGCGGCCCATGTCGCCCACCTGCAATCCGATCCGGCTGTCGGGATCAGCTATGCGGGGTCTTCGCTGATCAACGATGACGGTGTTTTTCTCGGGCAAAGCCAGAAGCCGCGCCTCAAGAACGTCGACGCTGCCCACATCTTCAAGCGCAACCCGATCGGCAACGGCTCTGCCCCTGTCATCCGGCGCGCGGTTTTTGACGCCATTGCCTTTCGCCCCGCATCCGAAACGGAACGCGATTGGTATTTTGACGAGACTTTCCGCCAGTCCGAGGATATCGAATGCTGGCTGCGCATCGCGCTGAGCACGGACTGGGTCTTTGAAGGCGTCACCGGATTGCTGACACGTTACCGGATCAGCGCGGGGGGATTGTCGGCCGCAACCGACCGCCAGCTTGGTGCTTGGGAACAGATGGTTACGAACCTCACGCCATTGGCGCCCGCTTTCTTTTCACGTCATGCCCCTGTGGCGCGGGCCTACCAACTGCGCTATCTGGCGCGACGTGCCATCAGCGATCTGGACGGACCGCGGGCGCGCCGCCTGCTGCGCGAAGCGTTGCAGCATTCCAAGCGCCCACTGGTCGAAGAGCCGGTCAAAAGCGGCATCACAATCCTCGCGGCCATTGCATTGGCACTGGGCGCAGGCGAAATCTTGCAGGTCATGAAAACGCTGCGGGCGGCACGCGCATGACCGCCCGCCCTCTTGTTCTGCACCTTGCTGACGACACGACCGCCGGCGGTGTAATGCGGGTTGTCGACTTTATCCAGACTTCACCGCAAATGGCAGCACTTGGCACGCACCGCGTGATGCATGTGAAGCGCGGCAAGGTGTCGGGTAAGGCGTTTGACGCCGATATCATCGTGTCGCATCTGGCGATCAGTTGGCGCAGTCTGCCTGCCCTGCTTGCCATGCGAGCAGCCAATGCGTCCAAGCCGATCTTGCATATTGAACACAGCTATACGGAATCCTTTGTCGCGCTCAACGTCGCCAACAAGCGCCGGTTTTCGGCTTTGCTCAAAGTTGCATTCTCGATCTTTGACCGTGTCATTGCAGTCAGCGAGGCTCAAGCTGGCTGGATCAGGTCCCGCCAGTTCTGCGCGCCTCAAAAGGTCGCCACGATCCAGTCTTGTGTCGATCATGCAGCCTTTCGCGATTTGCCCGCACCTGCCGGACCCGTCCGTATTTTCGGGGCGATCGGGCGGCTGGATGTGCAAAAGGGTTTTGATACCCTGATCTTTGCGTTCAGAGAGTGCGAGGATCCTGCCTTGCGGCTGCATATCTATGGCGCGGGCGATCAGGAACATCACTTGCGCGCCCTTGCCGGTAGCGATGAACGTATTGTTTTCAAGGGTTTTGTGGCCGACCCCATGAGCGCCATGGCACAGGTCGATGCGGTCGTCATGCCCTCGCGGTGGGAAGCTTACGGTCTGGTCGCCATCGAGGCACTCAGCGCGGGCAGGCACCTGATTTGCGCCGATGTTGACGGTCTTGTCGATCATGTCAGCGGTGGGGCCACCCTGTTTCAGCGCGGATCGATCAGTGATCTCAAGGCGCGGATGATGGCGCTGGCTGGGGACGGGCATCATGGGCAGGCTGCATCTGCCTATCGGCAGGGCAGCGTGCTGGAGGATCGTTTTGTCGCAGGTTGGGCGCAAAACCTTGAGCTGTCAGGGTACAAGGCCGCCGCCTGAAGCGCATGGCGTGCCTCAGGCTGCAGGCGCCTCTTTCGCCCCTGTCATAAAGGCTACGGCATCGGACATCGTGTAATCCTTGGGGTCGATCACGCATAGCCGCTTGCCCAGCCGGTGCACGTGAATCCGGTCTGCCACCTCGAAGACATGGGGCATGTTGTGGCTGATCAGGATGATCGGAATACCGCGTGAACGCACATCAAGGATCAGCTCCAGCACGCGGCGCGATTCCTTGACACCAAGCGCTGCTGTCGGTTCATCCAGAATAATCACCTTTGACCCGAATGCAGCGGCACGGGCCACTGCCACACCTTGCCGCTGACCGCCTGACAGGGTCTCGACGGCCTGATTGATGTTCTGGATTGTCATCAGGCCCAGTTCCGACAGCTTGTCGCGTGCCATATTTTCCATGCGTGGG
>CAYGMX010000510.1:0-2247 GCA_964351055.1 uncultured Loktanella sp.
GCACTGACCTGCCCCTGCCCGCCGTCGATCAGCAAGAGATCGGGCCATGTGCCTTGGGTGCGCTCGGGGTCTTCTTTCAGGAGGCGCTGGAACCTGCGGGTCAGCACCTCTTTCATCATGCCGAAATCATCACCGGGGGGCAGGGCCTCGCCACGGATATTGAATTTGCGGTACTGGTTCTTGTCGAACCCTTCGGGGCCAGCCACGATCATCGCACCCACGGCATGGGCGCCCTGAATATGGCTGTTGTCGTAAACCTCGATCCGCTGGGGGACGCGCGGCAGATCAAAGGCCTCGGCCACACCTTTCAGCAGACGCCCCTGGGTTGCGGTTTCCGACATCTTGCGCGCAAGGCTTTCGCGCGCGTTGCGCAGGGCCGATTGCACCAGTTCGGCCTTTTCGCCGCGCTGGGGAATGGTAATTTCAACCTTGCGGCCCGCCTTTTCGCCCAGCGCCTGCGTCATCAGGTCGTCATTGTCCAACCCGTGCGACAGGATCAGGAGCCGGGGCGGTTCGCGGGTCGTGTAGAACTGGCCGACAAAGGCCTCCATGACTTCGGACAGGTCCTCGTCGCCGCTGATGCGCGGGTAATAATCGTGGTTGCCCCAGTTTTGATGGGCACGGATGAAAAACACCTGCACACAGGCCTGCCCGCCATCGGTATGCAGGGCGATCACATCGGCCTCGGCGGTGTTCTGCGGGTTAATGCCTTGCGCCGATTGCACCTGTGTCAGCGCCTTGATCCGGTCGCGCAAAGCGGCGGCGCGTTCAAATTCCATCGCGGCGCTGGCGTCCTGCATTTGCCGGGCCAGCGCCTCTTGGATGCCCTTGGTGCGGCCTTGCAGGAATTTTTCGGCATCGCGCACCGATGCGGCATATTCGGCCTCGGAGATCAGGCCACAGCAGGGACCCGAACAGCGCTTGATCTGGTATTGCAGGCAGGGGCGCGTGCGGGTTTCGAAATCGCTGTCGGAACAGTTACGCAGCAGAAAGACGCGCTGCAACTGGTTCAGCGTGCGATTGACCGCACCTGCACCGGCGAAGGGGCCGTAATAGTCACCTTTCTGGGTTTTCGCGCCGCGATGTTTCTTGATCATCGGAAAGGCGTGATCTTTGGCGACAAGAATATTGGGAAAGGATTTGTCGTCGCGCAGCAGCACGTTGTAGCGCGGTTTCAGCTGTTTGATCAGGTTCTGTTCAAGCAGCAGCGCCTCTGTTTCGGTACGTGTGGTCAGAAACATCATCGCGGCGGTTTCGCGGATCATCCGAGCGATCCGGGGCGAATGGTTTCCGGGGCGGGAATAGTTGCTGACCCGCGCCTTGAGGTTGCGGGCCTTGCCCACATAAAGCACGCGGCTTTCTGCATCGAGCATGCGATAGACGCCCGGTGACGCATCGAGACTGCGCAGATACCCATGGATCAGGTCATATCCAGTCTTGGGTGCGGTGCTTTGTTCTTGGGTCATCGGGTCAGTTCTGTGATTCTGTCTTGGCTGCAATGGTAATGCACCAAGGACAAGAGGAAAGGCATCCACGGTTTCTGTGGATAAGTCGGTGGGCTAATCGCGGCGATCGGGATTTTTTTCTTGTTTTTAGCAGGCTTCGACGGTCTGCCTAAAAAAGCGGCACATTTTCAGCGCATTGAAATCATTAGATATTTTTATTTAGAAATCGTTAACACCTTGAAAAATAGGCGGATTGTGACAGTTTCGTGAATGCGTTTTTGCCAAGGTGCACAACTCCTCGCGCGTGTCACTCTATTCCGAGCACATCAGGCGTTTCCCATGCCAGATGTTGCCCACCATCGACGGCGAGCATCTGCCCCGTGACAGCGGGTGCGTCAAGGAAGTAACCGAGTGCGGCTGTGATGTCGGCGGGGTTTGCGCCCCGCTTGAGAACGGTTGCTGCGCGCTGCCTTGCAAAGTGATCCTTGCTTTGGCGATGGCCTTGCAGGGTCGGACCCGGGCCGATGCCATTGACCCGGACGCGGGGCGCAAGGGCTTGGGCGGTCGTCCGCGTCATCGCCCAAAGCCCCATCTTGGCGATGGTATAGCTCATGAATTCCGGCGTCAGCTTGTGCACCCTTTGATCGATCATGTTGATGACAAGCCCTTGGGCGACCGGTTCACCCTGCGCGTCTGTCGCAGGCTCCGGTACTTGTGCCGCAAAATTCTGGGTCAGCACGAAAGGGGCGCGCAGATTGGATTCCATATGCCGGTCCCAGCTTTTGCGGGTGGCGGTGGCGAT
>CAYGMX010000511.1:0-2245 GCA_964351055.1 uncultured Loktanella sp.
CGATGAACGTGGGCCGGAATTTTGCAGAGGTCCTGCGCGCGCTGGATGGTCTGCAAACGGCGGCGCGTGAAGGGGTGGCAACACCTGCAAACTGGACTGTGGGTGACGATGTGATCATCCCCGCGACCGTCAGCAATGAGGATGCGAAGGCGAAATACGGCGACTTTACAACCGTGTTTCCCTATTTGCGGACAACGCAGCTGAAAGGCTGAGGATAAAAACGCGAAAGGCCCCGGTACAAAACCGAGGCCTTTTTTGTTTAGGCAGTGTGCTTAGTAGGAATAGCTGACGGCGAAGCCGATGAACGGGAACACCGGAATATCGGACAGATCGTCATTGATGTCGTCGATGTCAGCCTGAACTGCCGGATCGGCATCGTCAGAAGACGCTTCGAGAGATGATACAATAACACCGACATCGCCGGAAAACGACCAGCCTGCCCCAAAGGGATATTTGAAGCCTGTGGTAATAATCGGTGCGACTTCGTTCTCGAACTTGATGTCACCTTCGTAAGACAACAAGCCATCCTCGACTGTTCCCGAGACTTCCGAGTTGGAGAAGAACAAGCCACCTGAAATGCGCCATGCGTTGGCCAGTGGGTAATAGTCCGCAAGGACAGCAAGGCCGCCAAGCTCGGCCTCTCCATCAACGGTTTCGCCATCGACATCAAATTCGTCGTCGATGCTGAACCCGCCGATGATCATCCCGCGTGCGGACAAAGTAGGGCTGATGCTGTATTCGCCTTCAAGTGACAGACCAAAGTTGGTGACACCAACGCCGACCGAAATTTCACCCATGTCCTGAGCCTGCGCCATGGCGCCCGTCAGGCAGAGTGCAGCGGCAATAACTGGCAATTTTGTGTACATTCCATTTCCTCTTTATTCGCTAAAGTTGAATTGATGCGATGTTAGTCGCCTTAAGGGTATGTTGAAAGTGCATCTGCATTTTTCCAAAACGAAAAAAAGCGCCCGCCTTGGACAGGCGGACGCTTTTCAGATGGGGCCAAGCCCCGCAAAGTCCAGAGTGCTGGAACCTAGTTTTCAGCTTCTTCTTTGGCCATCTCCTGACCGGTTTCCTGATCGACCATTTTCATGGCCAGACGGACCTTGCCGCGATCATCAAAGCCCAAAAGCTTGACCCAGACTTCCTGACCTTCTTTCAGGACATCGGAAGGATGGTTCAGGCGTTTGTTTTCAATCTGGGACACATGGACCAGACCGTCACGCTTTCCAAAGAAGTTCACGAAAGCACCGAAATCGACCAGCTTCACAACTGTTCCTTTGTAGATCGCGCCTTCTTCGGGCTCTGCCACAATGGAATAGATCATGTCATAGGCTTTCTTGATCGCCTCGGCGTCGTTGGACGCTAGTTTGATCACGCCATCGTCGTTGATATCGACTTTGGCACCAGACACTTCCACGATTTCGCGGATGACCTTGCCGCCGGACCCGATCACTTCACGGATCTTGTCGACAGGGATCTGCATGGTTTCGATCTTGGGAGCGTGGACGCTGAATTCCTGCGCGCCGGTGAGCGCTTTGCTCATCTCGCCAAGGATATGCAAACGGCCAGCTTTGGCCTGCTCAAGCGCCTTTTTCATGATCTCTGGCGTGATGCCTGCGATTTTGATGTCCATCTGCAAGGACGTGATCCCGTTTTCGGTACCCGCAACCTTGAAGTCCATATCACCAAGGTGGTCTTCGTCACCCAGAATATCGGACAGAACAGCATATGACCCGTCTTCTTCCATAACAAGACCCATGGCCACACCGGCAACAGGGGCTTTCAACGGCACACCTGCGTCCATCATGGACAAAGAACCACCGCAAACAGACGCCATAGAAGACGAACCGTTTGATTCAGTGATCTCCGACACAACGCGGATTGTGTAAGGAAAGTCTGTCGGCGCAGGCAGAACAGCCTGAAGCGCACGCCATGCCAGTTTGCCATGACCAATCTCGCGACGGCCCGGGCCGGATACGCGACCCACTTCACCAACCGAATAAGGTGGGAAGTTGTAGTGCAGCATGAAGTTGGATTTATACATGCCGGTCAACGCGTCGATCATCTGTTCGTCGTCGCCGGTGCCCAGTGTGGTCACAACCAGACCTTGGGTTTCGCCGCGTGTGAACAGGGCAGACCCGTGGGTGCGTGGCAGGATGCCGGTTTCAGAAACGATCGGGCGGATGGTGTCAAGCGCGCGCCCGTCGATCCGCTTGCCGTTCTTGACCACGTCACCGCGCAG
>CAYGMX010000512.1:0-2237 GCA_964351055.1 uncultured Loktanella sp.
TTGGCCTTCTCAGTCGGTCTGATCCATCCGGACGGCATAGCGGACCTGCCCTTTGCAAGGGCGGCTCCAGTTCAGGTGGACGTCGCGCAGGCTGCTGCCTTTCTCGCCCTCGGCCCAAGGCAGATCGTGCAATCGCACATTGCTTGTATCGGTGATTTGCCCCTGAGGCATCACACTCTCAACTGTCATCGCCCGCCCGTCAAAGGGTAGCAATGTTCCCGTCCGCATCAGCCATGTCGCGGCTTCGGTCTGTTGCAGATGGGTAAGATATGCGGGATTGGAAACCGGTTCGTTGACATTGTGAAACGTGTTGGCCGTAAACACAAAGCTGCGCGTGCGGCTAAAGTCAAGATCGGCAAATGTGGTATCAACCCGTTCAACGCGGTCGATCTGCCCGTTCAGCGACCGGAAGACGTTCCCAACAACCGCAAAACCGTTGATGAAATGACCGGGGCCATAAGGTTTGATCACGATGAAATTGAACCAGTCAGCCACATCATTTGTGGTGAACATATTGCCCGTGATCGTCAGCCCGCCAAAGGAAAACTGCGTGCCCAGCGCGGGCGAGCTATCGTGTTCGTTCGTCCATTCGATAAAGTTGTTATCACAATAGTTGCCGGTAAAGATGCTCTTGGGGTTGGGCAATGTCAGAACGATCCCACCCATGCGCACCCCGTTGACCTCGTCATCGCCATGAAACCAGTGGTTTCCGGTGATCAGGTTGCCGGATCCCGCCAGAACGCAGAAATGCCGGAACTTGCTGGTGCGGTTGTCGCGGATCTTGACGTCATTGGCGTTGGCGTTGAACCCGATGCTGACACGTGCGGCGACCGGCACAGCCTGTTCGTCTGAAATCAACTGGCAGCGGTCAATCATCATGCCCTGACAGCCGCGCCCTGGCGATGTGATACCGCGGTCCTTGGGGTTATTGATGAAACAGTCGCGGATGTGAAAGGTGAAGCCGTCAGGCGCCAACATGATGCCGCTGGCGACACCGCTCCCCTGAAATTCGATATCGTCAAGGATGAACTGGCTCAGTTTTTCATAGCCTGAAAAATCAATCATGTACTGGAACCGTGAGAAGGTGAAAACCTGCGTCCCTTCGGCATCATAGAGCGGGCGACTTAACTCCAGCGTTTGTGCCCCTGGATTGACGGAAGTGACATAGACCTCACGGCCCACACCATTGCCCTGTACAAGCGAACCGACCGCGATATTCGCGATACCCGTCACATTGGTCAGCCGGTTGTCATCCGCTGCCGAATAGGTCGCCTGAGCGGTTACCACGACCGTATCCCAGACCGCACTATCGGCAGGCTGGAACTGCCCGTTGCGGATGACCCTGCGGACTTCAAAGCGGGTGCGCGACGGATCGCAGGCCTGCATGTCCACAGGTTCCGTCAACAGGATGCGCCGCCCACACAGATCAAGCGATTCGTGGTCGGCGAAATTGATCAACGCCTGATAGGCTTTCTTGAACGCGGTTTCCTCATCTTTGAAAGCCGCAAGATAGGTGTCGTAGTTGTAGTCCTGCTGTAGAATGAACCGGTGTTCCGCTGCCTGCACAATCCGGCCTTCGAACCGGACCGTACTTTGCATCGTCACGCTGTCTTCCAACAAGTATGTGCCCGCAGGCACCATAACGACACGGCCCGCTGCCGCGGCATCGGCCGCATCAAACGCTGCGCTGTCGTCGGCGAGACCGTCACCTTTTGCCCCGTAGTCACGCACATCAACCAGCCCGACCAGATCACGGGTAAAGATCGCACTGACATCAGTGATGCTAATGTCATCAAGGCGGATCACACCCCCCGAAGGACCTGTCACATCAATCCCGATGTGCCCATACTCCGCACCGGTCCAAACCATGTCCACCCCGGACCGATCAGCAGTTGCAATGATGGCGCTGATCTCGACAACTTGGCCATAAGTGGTCAATTGGGTCGATGACCCTGCAAGCGTCAGACCCGTAACCGGAATACCGCCTGTGATGCCGGCCCAACCCGCGATACGCACGGCAGGAAGCGGCCCTGCGACCGCCTTCACCCGCGCTGTCACTTGCAGGTAGCACCCCGGAATAATAGGCGTTTCTCCCATATAGCGGACCCGTGCCGTCGGATCGACCTTGAGCAGTTCCAGACAGCCTGCAAAATCCTGATCAGCGGCGACAAAGACACCCGACCCGCTGATCGCATAGGTATCCGACCCCGGTGTGCCATCGCCGCTGGACCACAGGC
>CAYGMX010000513.1:0-2210 GCA_964351055.1 uncultured Loktanella sp.
CATCGCAATTAACCCATTGGAGGGATCAATGCTGCCGTCACTTGTTTTGGAAAACGGGCAATTGGACCCGCAAATGCAGCAGCAGTATTGGGACGATGGCTATCTCTTTCCGCTGCCTGCACTCAGCCGGGAAGAGGCGTTGCGCTATCGGGCCGAGATGGAAGCGATCGAAGCAGAATGGCTCGACAACGGCCTGCCGCTGCCGCTCAATACCTATAAACGGATCAACGCCCATGTGGTGATGCCGATGGTGGCCCAGATCGCGATGCACCCTGCCATTCTGGATGTCATCGAAGGTATCCTTGGGTCTGACATCATGATCTTTTCGGGCGAGTTCTTTATCAAGGAACCGCGCACACGGCAGATCGTGTCGATGCACCAAGACCTCACCTATTGGGGCTTGGGGGCAATCGACGGGCTGGTAACCGCGTGGATTCCGCTTTCGCCCGCCACACCTGCATCGGGCTGTATGGATTTCGTGCGCGCCAGCCACAAGAACGCGATCCTGCCGCATGAGGATACATTTGACGCCAACAACCTGCTCAGCCGCGGACAAGAGGTGAAGGTCGATGTCCCTGACGACCAGAAAACCACAATCGAAATCCATCCCGGACAAATGAGCCTGCATCACGGGCTGACGATCCATGGCTCTGGCCCGAACACCAGCGATGACAGGCGGATTGCCTGCGTCATCCGTTATATCCGGCCGGACATGAAGCAACAGGTCGGCGACAGGGATTATGCGATGCTGGCACGCGGCGAGGACCGGTACGGCAATTTCATCCACGTCCCGCCACCCCGCACCAATTTTGCGCCGGACGCGATGGCCCTTTACGATGAAATCCGCATCGCGCAGTCTGCTGTGATGATGAAGGGTGCCACCGGAAAAACGGAGATGTATTCATGATGGACAGGGTCAAGTTCACCGCAATGAAAGATGGCGACAGGGAAGACTATGATTTCCTGACCGAACATGAAGTGGAATACACCAAAGGCACGGCAAGCCGCTTGCTCGAGGCGATGGTGGCGCTTGATGAAGGATTATCAGGTTATCAGATCACGCGGCTGGGCCATTCGCTGCAATCGGCCACCCGCGCCGAACGGGACGGGGCGGATACGGATTGGATCGTTGCAGCCTTGCTGCATGACATCGGGGATATCTATGCGCCCTATAACCATGACGAATATGCAGCTGCGATCCTGCGGCCTTTCGTGCGAGAACAGGTCGCATGGGTTGTGGAAAAACACGGCGATTTCCAGCTGCTGTACTATGGCGCCCATGTCGGGGCCGATCCGCACAAGCGTGACGCCTACCGCGACAGCCCCTATTTCGAGGATTGCGCCACCTTTTGCGAACGCTGGGACCAAAGCTCATTTGATCCGGCCTATGACACGCTGCCGCTTGCGCATTTCGCCGCACGGGTGGAAGAGGTCTTTGCGCGCAAACCATATGATCCAAATGTGATCCGGACGGGCCAGCGCGCGCCACTTTTCAACGGCTAGGGTGGGTTTAAACCCACCTTGCCCTTTCCCTTGACCCGTTGCCACGTTATTTGCCCTGCTGACACAGCAAGGACTTTTGAACATGCCGATGGAAAAGACATTTGACGCTGCGACCGCAGAGCCCCGCATCTATCAGATGTGGGAACAGGCCGGCGCATTCAAAGCAGGTGCCAACGCCAGCCGCGACGAAACCTTTTGCATCATGCTGCCACCACCCAATGTCACAGGTTCCCTGCACGTCGGTCACGCCTTTAACCACACGATCATGGACATGCTGACCCGCTGGAAGCGGATGCAGGGGTTTGACACGCTCTGGCAGCCGGGGTTGGATCACGCTGGCATTGCCACGCAGTTGATGGTCGAAAAAGATCTTGCCGCGACCCAGCAACCCAAGCGTGTCGAACTAGGCCGCGAGAAATTCCTTGAAAAGGTCTGGGACTGGAAAGCCGCAAAAGGTGGCACCATCGAACAGCAGGCCCGCCGCTTGGGTGACAGCATGGACTGGTCCCGCTCTGCCTTTACCATGTCGGGTGCCGAAAGCGCGCCCGCAACCGAAAAGCCCGGCAATTTCCACGACGCCGTGATCCGCGTTTTCGTCGATATGTACAACAAGGGCCTGATCTATCGCGGCAAGCGTCTGGTCAACTGGGACCCGCATTTCGAAACCGCGATTTCCGATCTCGAGGTCGAGAATATCGAAGTCGACG
>CAYGMX010000514.1:0-2199 GCA_964351055.1 uncultured Loktanella sp.
ACGCCCATCCCCCGCAGCTTCCGCGCGGCGGCGGCATGGACCCAAGCCAGACAGATGCCGGCCTGCGCCGGATCGCAGGGCCCGGGGGACAGCAAAATGGCCTCGGGACGCATCGCCATAGCTTGCTGCACATCAAGCGCATCATTGCGTCTGACCACAACGTCAGCACCCAACTCACCCAGATAATGAACGAGGTTGTAGGTAAAGCTGTCATAGTTATCGATCAAAAGCAGCATGGTGAATTCCCGCGCAAGTGGAAAAAGGGGCTACCGTCTGGGGTAAAGAGAACGATATAAGCCGGTTCATACATGGGCCGGGACGCGGCATGGCGTCAAGGCGGAACTGAGAGGTAACTGGTTTGAAACGAGGCTTCATTCAAGGCACACTATGGGCACTCGTACTGGGTCTTGCAGTGTTGAGCTTCGTGTCACTGTCCAACGAACAGCCGGTTCTGGCGACAGGGCCAGCAGCCCCCCAACTGTCCGTCCCAGCGCTTGCGGCCGAAGCCCCTAGTACCTCTGTTTCGGTATCCTTGGGCGAGGAACAGGCACCACGCCTTGCTTTGGCACCCCCAAGTGTGCCCGAAGCCGGAGCGCAGGAAACCGCGCCGGTGGTCACAACCGAACCGGCGGCACAGCCCGAGACCGGCAAAGTAGAAACAACACTGGATGTCCCTGCCAATTCGGTCACGCCAGAGTTGTCGAGCACCGCCGACACCACGCTTTCCGGCGATGCACAACAGGCCCTGACTACGGTCGAACTTCAGGATACCTCTCCGCCAGTACCCCAGATTGACACCAATGTCGCAACCGCACCTCCGGCACCGCCAGAGCCAACGGCAGCGCCACCGTCAGTGGTCGAGCAGGAAACGGTCGTTGCTGAGGCCGAACCGGCAACAGAGCCTTTGCCAGAGCCCGCAGCACAAGAACCGGCCCCTGTCGCCGAAGAACCTGCGCCGGTGGTTGACGAACCCGTCGCTGCACCGTCGTCCGGACAACAGGCACAAACGCCCCAGACAGACGGAGCGGACCCCGCACCAGAGGTTGTGATCGCGCAAACAGAGGATGACGCGCCGGCTGAGACCGGTCCTGCGGTCCGGATCAACCGGCCAAGCACAGCCACAGAGGAACCGACTGAACCCCAGTCAGAGGCAGCAGAAACCGATGCTGTCCCAACTGACGCGCCAGCCTTGCAGCGCTATGCGGCCCCCTTTGAGAACCCGGACAATCTGCCACTGATTTCCGTCGTTCTTGTGGATGACAACGGGCTGCCGGATGCAGCGCAGGTCATCGCCGCCTTGCCTTTCCAGCCGACCGTCGTGGTCGATGCATTGGCAGACAGCGCGGGCGGCAAAGCTGCAAGTTACCGTGCGGCGGGTGTCGAGGTTGCCATGCAGCTTGCCCTGCCGTCCGGTGCCCAGCCCGTCGATGTCGAAGTGGCATTTGAAGCCGCCTTCGGGATCGTTTCGGAAGCGGCGATGCTGTTTTCCGATGGCACCGGCCTCGTTCAGGATAATCGCCGTGTGACCGCGCAAGTGATGCAGATATTGGCAGATGACGGGCGGGGGTTTGTGTCTGTGCAGCGTGGCCTTGGGGGTGCCTTGCGTGCGGCCTCGCAAGAAAGCGTCGCCTCTGCGGAAATCATGCGGGATTTGGATGGCGCTGAAGAAACAGCAGGGGCCATTGCGCGCGCACTGGATCAGGCGGCATTTCGGGCGCGTCAGACGGGTACGGCTGTGGTCATGGGGCGGATGACGCCGCAAACCCTGCAAGTCTTGTCCGAATGGTCAGCCGATCTTGACACGGACACGCTCCTGATTGCGCCGGTCTCGGCGATCCTGCTGGGTCAGGCAGACTAATCCGCCAGCCCCAAGTCAGTTCCCGCTGCTGCGGAACATTGTCGCGTCGGCAGCTGCCTTGCGGATCGCGTTCGATTTATGCACAGTCTCCTGATATTCGGCTTCGGGATCGCTATCATAGACAACGCCGCCACCGGCCTGAATATAAAGCTTTTCATCCTGCAGGACGGCTGTGCGCAACGCGATGCACATGTCCATATCGCCGTTGGCACTGAAATAACCGCAGCCACCGCCATAAACACCGCGTTTTTCGGGTTCAAGCTCGTCGATGATCTCCATTGCGCGGACCTTGGGCGCGCCTGATACGGTGCCTGCGGGCATTCCGGCAAAGAAGGCGCTGA
>CAYGMX010000515.1:0-2193 GCA_964351055.1 uncultured Loktanella sp.
CGATACGCCCTGTTGGCCCGCAGCCAGCGCCTTGCGGTAGAAATTGTTGGACTCCTCTGCTGTCGAAAACCCTGCATATTGCCGGATCGTCCAAGGGCGGCCCGCGTACATCGTGGCTTTCACCCCGCGGGTAAAGGGGGCCGCACCGGGGATACCGCCCATATGCGGCAATCCGTCCGTATCATCCGCAGTATAAAGCGGCTGCACAGGTATCCCTTCCAGCGTGTCCCATGTCAGGGCTTCCAAAGGCTTACCCCGTAGCTCTTTGCGGGCCATCTCTGCCCATGATTTCTTGTCAGTCATTGGAACCTCCAGCGGGCCGCGTGATCGCATACACGAATTTGTTGGTACTGATTTGCACTTCGCCCTTAGCTTTTGGCGCAAGCGCCTCTATATCCAAATGCATGAGAGTATTGAAAAACATCGGATTGGTTGCAGCCCTCGCAATTTTCAGCGTGGTGCCTGCTGTCGCGCAGGAAAAAACAGTGCTGGAGCGCTGGGAAGAGGACCGCACACAGGTCTTTGATAGCAGCGAAGTGACGCTAGGAGACCTGCAATGGGTCGCGCGCCCTTTGGTTATTTTCGCGGACACGCCGAATGATCCGCGCTTTCGGTTGCAGATGGATCTGATCCTGTCCGAGGTCGACCGGCTTGCCGAACGTGATGTCATCATCATCACCGATACAGACAGGGCGGCCATGACGGATGTGCGCACGGCACTGCGCCCGCGCGGGTATATGATGGCACTCGTCGGCAAGGACGGACGTGTCGCGTTGCGCAAACCCGAACCGTATGATGTGCGCGAGTTGTCGCGCTCGATCGACAAAATGCCCTTGCGCCAGCAAGAAATCGAGGATCGGCGTCTTGCGACGGAGTGATGCCACTCAGACATGATCAGCACGACCGAACATGACCCGCCCTCCGGCAAAGAGAAATGACAACAACAAGAGCATGGCAAGGCGCTGGTCAACGACATCATTGTAGAGCAAAGCAAAAGCGACCGTCGCAGCACCGGCGATCACCACGGCTGCGATCACCCATGTCCTGATAGGAAAGACCCGTTTGGCAATGGCCCTGCTGGTCACGCCGAAAACAACCGTTGCCGCAAGCAGTGGCAAGGCCACGACATTGAGCAGGAAGCCTTCGATCCCGTGGGACACACCAGTCATGATCTTGGTGAAACCCGCGAAATAGCCGCCGGTGGCTGTAGCAAGTGCGAAGCCAAAGACCACTGAATATGCCAGCCAGTCGCGCATCTAGTCAAATTCCATAATCACATCATCCACGGCCAGACTGTCGCCCGCCCCTGCGTTGATCTTCTTGACCACGCCCTTGCGTTCGGCGCGCAGGATGTTTTCCATCTTCATCGCCTCGACGGTGCAAAGCGCCTGACCCTCCTGCACCTCGTCGCCTTCGGCCACGTCGACCTTGACGATCAGGCCGGGCATCGGACAGAGCAGGTACTTCGAGGTATCTGGCGGCAGCTTTTCCGGCATCAGCGCGGCCAGCTCTGCCTGACGCGGGGTCCGCACATGCACTTTGAGGTCCGCGCCGCGATACCGGACACGGAAGCCGCCGGGGATTTTGCCGATCTTGAGCACCAAGGGATCGCCATCAATCGTCAGGCGGGCCAATGGCATACCCGGGGTCCAGTTGCTTTCGACACGCAAGGACTGGTCGCCGATGACAACATCTGCACCCGATTTGTCAGCATTGATGGTCACATCCATGGATTGACCTTGCAGGCTGACCACCCAGTCCTGCCCGACGAGCCGTTCATGGTTGTCCATACGCCCCGAAATACGGGCGCGCCGGATTTCCGCGACACGGTGCATCGCGGCACAGGCGGCCGCAATCCGCAAGCAGGCTGCATCCGGCAAGGTGACGCCGTCAAAGCCTTCGGGGTATTCCTCCTCGATAAAGGCGGTTGTCATCTTGCCACTGGTGAATTTCGGGTGGTCATAGACCGCCGCAAGGAATGGCAGGTTATGCCCGATCCCTTCCAGTTCGAACCCGTCCAGCGCGAGCCGCATTTCCTCGATCGCGCTGGCGCGGTCGGGGGCCCATGTGCACAGCTTTGCGATCATCGGATCGTAGAACATGCTGATCTCGCCCCCCTCGACCGCGCCGGTGTCGTTGCGCACGGCGCGGGTTGGCGTTGCCGCTTCCGCGGGCGGGCGAGAGGGGGTCCGG
>CAYGMX010000516.1:0-2191 GCA_964351055.1 uncultured Loktanella sp.
GCAAACCTTCCATGATCGTTGAAGTGCCCAGGTCAGCGCCACAAAGGCGGCGATCACCAGAAACTCTGGCGGTGTTTGCAGGCACCAGACGATCCCGTCGATCATCCAGTCCAACCCGTCGCTAACCGCGTCGAACGCGGGCCTGCCGTTATCCTTGAGCCAGTCGACGCCCGCCTCGGACCAGTCGCCTACGGGGATCTTGTTATCTGTCAGCCAGTTCATGCCGCCATCCATTTTGAAAAAGGGGGGCGCATCGCACGCCCCCCTTTTGGTTTTTTACTCTGCCAGTGCGGCTGTCACTGCGGCAACCGCATCGCCCCCGTCCTTGGTCATGACACCGTCAAGCCACGCGGTCCACGCATCGGGGTTGGCGGCCAGCCATGCTTTTGCTGCATCGGCCGGATCGACGTTATCATTCAGGATCGCGCCCATGATCTCGTTTTCCATTGCCAGAGAGAATTCAAGGTTCTGCAAAAGGGCGCCTGTGTTCGGGCATTCATCGACATAGCCGGCACGGGTGTTGGTCGCGACAATCGCGCCGCCCAGATCAGGACCAAAGAAATCTTCACCACCGGGCAGATAGGTCATGTCGAAGTTGGCATTCATCGGGTGGGGTTCCCAGCCCAGAAACACAATCGCCTCGCCACGGTCGTCAGAGCGTTCCACCTGTGCCAGCATGCCCTGTTCGGAGCTTTCGACAACTTCGAAACCGGCCAAGCCGAAGGCATCGCTGTCGATCATATCCTGTATCAGGCGGTTGCCGTCATTGCCGGCTTCGATGCCGTAAATCTTGCCGTCCAACGCATCAGCAGCGGCGGCGATGGATGCAAAGTCGGTGATGCCGGCGGCGACACCGGCGGCATTCGTGGCCAGTGTATATTTCGCGCCCTCAAGGTTGGTGCGCACGGTGTCCACGGTGCCCGCCTCGCGATAGGTGGCGATATCGCCTTCCATCGTCGGCATCCAGTTGCCCAGGAACACATCAATATCGCCCTGCGCCATCGATGCATAGGTCACGGGGACGGACAGGATATCGGTGGATGTCTCGTATCCCAGTGCTTCCAGAACAATGGAGGTTGCAGCGGTGGTTGCTGTAATATCTGTCCAGCCCACATCGGAAAAGCGGACCAGATCGCAGTTTGCAAAAGCCGGCACGCCCGCACAGATTGCCAGAACGGATAGAGTTGATTTCAGTTTCATTTCGGTCTCCCAGAGTTTTTTCTTGATTGACGAGTCAATAAAGAACAATTTAACTGGCCTGCGTCAACTGAAAGGAATTCCAGATGCCCAAGCTTGGAATGGAGCCTATCCGCCGCGCGGCCTTAGTGAAAGCCACGATTGATGAAATCGGCGCGGTTGGCAATCTGGACGTGACGGTGAGCAATATCGCAAAGCGCGCGGGCATGTCTTCGGCTTTGGCCCATCACTATTTTGGCGGGAAGGACCAGATTTTTCTCGCGGCCATGCGCCATACGCTGACCCATTACGGGGCAGAGGTCCGCGACGCCTTGCGCACAGCCAAGGGCCACCGCAGGCGGCTGGAGGCGATCATTCACGCAGGTTTTACCTCGTCCAACTTTCAGCCCGAGGTGATTGCCGCATGGCTCAATTTCTATGTGCTGGCCCAAACCTCACCCGACGCGCACCGGCTTTTGTCGATTTACCAGCGGCGCTTGCACAGCAATCTGCTGCATGATCTGCGCCCCCTGATCGGTGACCGTGCCGATGGTGCCGCAGCGCGGATCGCGGGCCTGATTGACGGCCTTTATCTGCGGCAGGGTTTGTCGCGCCGTCAGTCCGGCCAGTCGGATGCCGCCCGCCATGTCATCGCCTTGCTTGAAACCGAACTCGGAGGGCGCCCGCAATGACCAAGCCGAATATCCTGATCATCATGGTCGACCAGCTGAACGGCACCTTCTTTCCCGATGGTCCGGCCGATTGGCTGCATGCGCCCAACCTCAAGGCGCTAGCCGCGCGTTCCACCCGCTTTGCGAATGCCTATACCGCCTCGCCGCTTTGCGCACCAGGGCGGGCGTCTTTCATGTCGGGCCAGTTACCCTCGCGGACAGGGGTCTACGACAACGCCGCCGAATTTACGTCCTCCATCCCGACCTACGCGCACCATTTGCGGCGCGCCGGATACCAGACCTGCCTTTCGGGCAAGATGCACTTTGTCGGCCCCGACCAGATG
>CAYGMX010000517.1:0-2191 GCA_964351055.1 uncultured Loktanella sp.
AACCTGCGCATCAGGCAAGCGGCAGTCGTCGAATTCCAGAATGCAGTTCTTGTAGCCCCGATGGCTGACCGATTTATACCCGTCACGGATGGTGAAACCGGGCGTGCCGCGATCCACCAGAAAAGTGGTGATCCGCTTTTTCGGCCCGCGGGGGGTTTGATCCTCGCCGGTGGCCACAAAGACAATCACGAAATCCGCGTGATCCGCACCCGAGATAAAATGCTTGGTGCCATTCAGCACCCAATCGCCGCCTTCGCGACGGGCCTGACATTTCATGCCCCGCACATCCGATCCCGCACCCGGTTCGGTCATTGCCAGCGCGTCCATCCGTTCCCCCCTGACAGCGGGAAATAGATAGCGTTCGCGCTGCGCGCCCGTGCAGGCCATCAGAATATTCTGCGGTCGCCCAAAGAAATGGGTGAGCGCCATGGACCCCCGCCCCAATTCGCGCTCGACCAGCGCAAACTCAAGGTGGCTCAGGCCCGCGCCGCCCACATCTTCGGGAAAATTGCAGGCGTAAAACCCCAGATCAATGGTCTTTTGTTTGATCGCTTGGGCGATATCATGGGGCACGATGCCGGTCCGCTCGACCTCTGCCTCGCGCGGGTAGATTTCATTTTCCACAAAGCTGCGCACCGTCGAGACAATCATCTCTTGTTCTTCGGTCAATCCAAACTGCATCTCACTTCTCCGGATCCTGGGGCCCTGTCTGCTGCACTTTGACCGGCGAACTGTGCCATTCGCAAGCGACATTGTGACGATTGCACAGCCTGCGGAAGCAAACTGCACAACAGGCCTTGCATTTTATCAAAGCCTCATGCACCCCCCCAAGGCGGATATGCTCTGTAAGGGGCAGGGCAGAAAGGGGACATCGACATGCAGGAATGGTGGCGCAGCGCAGTCATTTATCAGGTCTACCCGCGGTCCTATCAGGACGACAACGGCGACGGCATTGGTGACCTCAAGGGGATTACACGCCGCCTTGATCATATCGCGGCGCTTGGCGCGGATTGTATCTGGCTGTCACCGATCTTTGCCTCGCCGCAGGCGGATATGGGTTACGATGTTTCCGACTATCTTTCCGTTGATCCCCTGTTCGGGAACCTGTCGGATTTTGCGGCATTGATCGCTGCTGCCCATGCGCGCGGATTAAAAGTGATTGTCGATCAGGTGCTATCGCATACCTCCGCCAAACATGACTGGTTCCAGCAATCGCGCCTGAGCCGCGATAACCCAAAATCAGACTGGTATGTCTGGGCTGATCCGTTGCCCGATGGGTCGCCCCCAACCAACTGGCACAGCCATTTCGGCGGTCCGGCATGGGAATTCGACCCTCAGCGCGGCCAATATTATCTGCACAACTTTCTGGCGTCCCAGCCTGACCTGAACTTCCACAACCCCGATGTCGTCGATGCCATTCTGGAGACCTGCAAATTCTGGCTGGACCTTGGGCTTGACGGGTTCCGTCTGGATACTGTGAACTATTATTTCCATGACCAGAAACTGCGTTCAAACCCGCCCGCACAGGCCAAGCCGCAAGTCATGGCAACCGATCTTTATGGTATGCAGAGCAATATCTACAACAAGACACGGCCGGAAAACCTTGGCTTTCTGGAGCGCTTGCGCACGTTGACCGACCAATACGACGATATCATGATGGTCGGCGAAGTGGGCGAAATGGGGCACCGTTCCATCGAGATCATGGGCGAATATACCGCCGGCACATCGCGCCTGCACATGGCCTACAGTTTTGCGATGCTGGGGCCTGATTTCAGCGCCGAGCATTTTCAGAACTGCATTCAGGGTTTCCAGCGCGGCGCACCCGATGGCCACCCCTATTGGTCGTTCAGCAACCATGATGTGCCACGCCAAGTCAGCCGCTGGGCAGACCATGCAGTGTCAGAGGACGCCATGGCGCGTCTTGCCTGTGCGATGCTGATGTCATTCGAAGGCACCATCGGCATTTATCAGGGCGAAGAACTGGGCCAGACCGAAACCGAACTGGCCTTTGAAGAACTCACCGATCCACCCGCGATACGTTATTGGCCAGCGGTCAAGGGGCGCGACGGTTGCCGCACCCCGATGGTCTGGGAAAAAGACGCGCCCAATGCGGGTTTTTCAACCGGCACGCCATGGTTGCCCGTCAAGGCGCCACAGGCGGCCAAAGCGGTCGACCAGCAGCAGGGCGAAG
>CAYGMX010000518.1:0-2169 GCA_964351055.1 uncultured Loktanella sp.
AGAAGAGTCCGGCAGAAAGGGTCAGGCGTGTGTCGCGGTTGTCAGTCTTGGGTTACCAGCTTGATCGGCGCGCGTCACAATGCTAGGACTATTTTTTGGGTTTGGCCCAGCCGCATGGCCACCTATTCACGGATTTCGCCGTCTGACACGCCCCAAAGTTGGCTCTTGGGAACCCAGCCGCGGTAGCCTCCGGCGGTCAGCTCGCACCAGTCCGGATTACAGTCGCCCAAACGCGCGACCACGCCAGGCTCAAGGATCGCGTTTTCGATGGCAGATGCCTCTGGTCTGGCGCGCAAGGTGGTGTTTTCCGCTTCGATCAGGACAGTCCGCGCACCTGACAACATCCGGTAATGGATCCAGCCGCCTTGACCGTCGCGGTCGATGACGCGCCGCCAATGTCCGTATTCGGCGATGACCTGCAAAGGCATGTCGCGGCGCGTAAATATCCAATCGATCCGGTGGGACAAGGACGGGCCACGGCGCACATTCGCTTCGCCGGCGCGCAGGGAAACAAAGCGCGGCAGCGGCAGGTTTGTTTCCGGCCCGATGGCTGGCCCAAGATCATTTTGCTGTGCAAAGCCCGCGCTCGCGCTGATCGCAAACGCGACGATGACGATTTTTACCAGACGGAACCAAAGCGCCAATGCACTCATTGTTTGCCCTTAACTACTCGAAACCGGCGCGCGGTTCTTGTGCTGCGCGTCCCTTTGGCGCAACCTGCCATGTAAAGACTGATTTGAAAAGCCGGGGAGGGCTGTTGCATGCCAGGTAGACAATTAAGTGTTGTCGTGACGCGACGGTTGCCTGAAGTGGTCGAGACCCGCATGAAGGAATTGTTCAACGTCACATTGCGTGAAAACGACAACCCGATGTCTGCTGACGAACTGGCTGATGCGATGGGCCGTGCGGATGTTCTGGTCTGCACAATCACGGACCAGATTGATGCCAAGCTGCTGGGTCGTGCGAGCGAAAAGCTTAAACTGATTGCGAATTTCGGGGCTGGTGTGGACCATATTGATGTCGTGACGGCCCGCCAGCGCGGGATCCATGTCTCCAATACGCCCGGTGTCGTGACCGAAGATACTGCCGATATGGTGATGGCTCTGATCCTTGCCGTGACCCGCCGCATGGCCGAAGGCATGCGCCTTGCCCAATCGAACGAATGGCAGGGCTGGTCACCAACCGCGATGCTGGGCGGGCGGATCAAGGGCCGTCGTCTGGGTATTCTGGGCATGGGCCGGATCGGGCAGGCGGTGGCGAAACGCGCGGCCGCCTTTGGCATGCAGGTCCATTACCACAATCGCAAGCGCCTGCGCCCCGAGGTGGAAGAGGCGCTTGATGCGACCTACTGGGAAAGCCTTGATCAGATGGTCGCCCGCGTTGATATCCTGTCGATCAACTGCCCGCATACGCCATCAACCTTTCACCTGATGAACGCCCGCCGTCTGAAGCTGATGAAACCGACCGCCGTTATCGTGAATACATCACGCGGCGAGGTGATCGACGAAAATGCCCTGACCCGCATGCTGCGCGCGGGTGAAATCGCAGGCGCGGGCCTTGATGTGTTCGAACGTGGTCACGAGATCAATCCGCGTCTGAAGGAACTGCCCAACGCGATCTTGTTGCCGCATATGGGCTCTGCCACGCTGGAAGGCCGGATCGAGATGGGCGAAAAGGTGATCGTGAACATCAAGACTTTTGCCGATGGCCACAGACCACCTGATCTGGTCTTGCCTGCGATGCTCTAGCCTGACCACTTTTCCGGCAGCTTTTGCGCCTGCACCGCTTCGTCAAGGATCGTCACGTAGCGTTTCATCGAATGGGCAATAAACCGTTTGTCGGTTTCTGACGTGATCAGCTCTGCCCGCCCCATATGGTGGAAATCACCAGGAAGTTTCGGGACGATATCGTCAGATCGGTTGATCAGTAGACAGCGGCCATCCTGTACGACCCGGTTGTCGGTTTTCTTTGGCCGGGGGGCCGCAAAGCCGATGGCGGGCGCATTATAGCTTTTCGACAGGATTTGTGTGGCGGCCGCCCCCAGCGAATGCCCGATGATGAATGTGGGTTGCACCCCTTCTTTTTTAAGCCAATCAAAGATCAGGCGCGAATAATGCAGAAATCCCTGATGCCAGATTGTGCCGGATGCGCCGCGCTCGGTGGCGTCAG
>CAYGMX010000519.1:0-2164 GCA_964351055.1 uncultured Loktanella sp.
AGTGGTAGGGAATAGCTGACTTAGGGTCAATCCGCGTTTGGAGTACACTTTGCTGCATTCAGCATTTCTGAATGAGATTTTAAAAATTTATTAAAAGCGAGAAACGGCAATGACGATAAATCGTAAAGAAAGTTCGTACGCTGCAAGAGTATCCGCAGCCCAGCTTGCAAAAGAACGTGAGCACCCCAAGCACCGCGCCAATGGCGATGAACAGAAATACTCCGGCGCGCATTTCGCAATGAGTTTTACCAAAGGTCTTGCCCACGACGCAGCAACCGGACTGGTGGCCAATCCGGAGCATTTCATGGCGTTTCGTACTGCCATCAACGATGGTTACATCGACGGCTTTAATGCGCGCGTACCGGTACCCCCTTTCGCAGGCCAAGCCGCCTTTCACCGGCGACAATGGGAGGCACCAACCGCGGGGCTGGTCTTTGATTTGGAAGGGCCAGACGCACAAGCCGTCACGATGGCACCCGCGCCTGCACTCGGTTCTGACGAACTGGCATTTGAAATGGCTGAAGTTTACGAGTTGGCGCTTTTGCGTGATGAGCCATTTCATGCCTTTGATGCCGACGGCGGCAGTGCTGCACTGACCCAAGCGCGCAATCGCTTGAACACATACGCCTATGCACAAGCAGGGTTTCCGAACCGTCCGCGAAAAACGGACGAGAACGGATTACTTGATCGAGACAATATTTTCCGAGGATCTTCGCCCGGTGTCGAAGTCGGGCCTTATATATCGCAGTTTTTGTTGATTGGTAATCATGTCGACGGCATTGCGAACATCGACGATGGTCAAATCCTGTATGGGGCGCAGAAAATCGATCAACGTGTGCCAGAGGCGGATGTCGATGACGACTACATGACCACCTGGGCAGATTGGCTGCGCGTTCAAGACGGCCAAGACGTGCGGCCACCAGGCAACCCCGGACAATCGTTCTCAAGTGGTGATACCCGCTTTATCCAAACGCCGCGCGACCTTGCAACTTACGTCCACTTTGATGCGCTGTATCAAGCTTACCTGAATGCTTGTTTGATACTGTTGGGCATGAATACGCCTCGCGATCCGGGTTTTGCGCATTTGTCAGGTGGCCGGAACAATTTTCCGTCGAGTGTTTACAATGCTGGCGCAGATCTGAATGCCGATGGCGAGCCTATTGCAACAGCGGGTTTTCAGCCAAACGCAGGCGGTTTCGCGCTTTACGGCGGACCACATATTCTTTCGATGGTGACAGAGGTGGCGACCCGTGCGCTCAAGGCTGCGCGCTATCAAAAGTTCAACCTGCACCTGCGGTTGCGACCAGAGGCTTTGGCGGCACGGCTGTCCACAACGCACTCTCCAGATATATCCTTCCCACAGATGAACGGTCGTTTTGGGCACATGCGTGGCGCGATCCAAGCGACTGTGGATGCCATCAACGCAAGCAACGGCAACACTGATGCGTTGCTGCCCATGGCCTTTGCCGAAGGCTCACCGATGCATCCTTCTTATGCTGCAGGGCATGCAACGGTGGCTGGCGCATGTGTCACCATTCTTAAGGCGTACTTTGATACCGGCACTGTCTTTGTGACAGACGCAACAGCGAGCAGTGCGCGGACCAGTTTCCGCCATGCCACTGCGAGCGACGTTCCTATCGCCTACGAGGCCCATCTGAATGGTGCGGCCTTGCGTCCAGTACCAAATGCTCTGGCGCACCCTCTGACCCTCGAAGGAGAGTTGAACAAGTTGGCCGCCAATATCTCAATCGGGCGGAACATGGCGGGCGTTCACTACTTCTCGGACTATTACGACAGTCTGCGCATGGGTGAAGCAATTGCGATCGGAATGTTGGAAGAGCAGGCACTTTGCTATCCGACAGACCCGTTCGTGATGTCCCTGCGCACCTTTGATGGGGATATGATCCACATCGGGGCCAGATGAATATGAATCAAGAGGGGCTTCAATCGAGGCCCTTCTTCCCATTGCATCTTCGCGGGCCAAGCCGACCCGCAACCGCTTCGGGCGTTGCTTGCGTTTTTCCCCCGATGTCGGGTGCTGCATCGCGCGTCGGAACGCGTCTTTGCTGGGATTTGTGTTTTTGCCGATTCCGCGTAATGTTAAGATGAAGGGGGATCTTCAGATGCTTTTTTGGAAGCGGCTCTTGGGTTCTTTACCGTGTTT
>CAYGMX010000520.1:0-2164 GCA_964351055.1 uncultured Loktanella sp.
TCTTCGATCTGCGCGGTCCGGTATTGCCCTGTGCACCCTGTCAGAATAGCCCCAATGCCAATGGCCACGGCGGTGATGGTGAGCGCATTAAGTGCCAATTTTATCCAACTCGAAATGGGTGGTCTGGTAAATTTCGTTAATCCAGTTTCCATATAGAAGGTGCGCGTGACTTCTCCACCTGTTTTGCGGTTCTTTCGTCGGGTCATCGTCGGGATAATAGTTCATCGGCACGTTGATCGGCGTGCCATTGGCGATATCGCGGTCATATTCCTGTTTCAGCGTGCCGCTGTCGTATTCGAAATGGTTGAAGATATAGAGCGCCCGATGCGTCTGATCCTCGACCAGCGCAGGCCCCGCCTCATCGCTTGTGATGAGCGTCGTCAGCCCGTCTGCGGCGTCGATCTCGTCCTGACGCATCTCGGTCCAGCGACTGACGGGGATCACGCAGTCGTCTGAAAAGCCACGCAGATAGGGCGATGCAGGGGCCGTATTGCGGTGCCGGAAACAGCCAAAGGCCTTGTGGTCCAGCATGTGTTTCTGAACCCCATGGAAATAGTTGATCATCGCCATCCCGCCCCAGCAGACCCCGAAGGTGGAATGCACATGGGTCTGGGTCCATTCAAAGACCTGTGTGAGTTCCTGCCAATAGGTCACTTCCTCAAAGGGCAGATGTTCAATGGGCGCGCCGGTGATGATCAGCCCGTCGAATTTTTCGTCCTTCACTTCGGAAAACGGCCGATAGAATTCTTCCATATGCGCCGCAGCGGTATTCTTGGTCTGATGTTCCGACATGCGGATCAACGAAAACTCGATCTGCAAGGGTGTGGCCCCGATCAGGCGCGCAAACTGGTTTTCGGTCTGGATTTTCTTGGGCATCAGGTTCAGCAAGGCAATCCGCAGCGGGCGGATATCCTGACGGGCGGCTGTATCTTCATCAAGCACCATCACGCCTTCGTTCGACAGAACGTCATAGGCGGGCAGGGCGGAGGGCAGTTTAATGGGCATTTTTTCGATCCTGATAGGAGGGCAGAGATAGGGCGCTTAGCTGCGCATCTCAAGGGCGTCAGCGATCATGCTGACAAAGCCCTCCGTATCTTTGACCTGTGCAACAGCGTCTTGTTGCACGGTGATGCCCCAATTGTCCGCCATCGCCTTATAACGGGGCTGGCGGTGCGCCAGCGCCTTGGCAAAGGCCCAGCGGATAAAGTCATCGGGGTTGACCTTGTCAGGGGCCACGTTGAATTCGCCCAGATAGGCCTGCCATGTGGCCAGCAGGAACGCCGGATCATAGGACATCGGTTTAGGTTCTTTATCAAAACGGCGGATCAGTTCGGCGGTATGATCATCCGTGCCTTCGATCCAGACCATCAGCGTTTTGCGCGCCAGATCGGACAAAACCGGATCTGCGGGGTCATGGGCATCGACCCATTCGCAAATAGAACCGCCTGTGTCGCAGATGAAATGGGGGTACTGGTACAACCGTTCGGCACGTTCGATAAAATGCCCTGTGTCGAGCAAGGCGGCAACTTCGGCCGCTTCGAATTCGGCCTGACGGCGGGTATATTCATCCCACGGCAGCCCGCCCAAAGCAGGATCACCCGGCTTGCCCAGATAGGACGACATCGGCTTGAGATCATCGAAAGAGATGTTCGAGCCGATATAGATCGAGTTTGACCGCAGCAGATCGCGCAAAAACGGCACCTTCATCGCCTCGCGCTTGGCATTGTCCGCGATCTTTTCGCCCATGTAGCGTGTGCCGATCCGGTAATCGATGGAATAGTGGAACCAGTCACCTGTATCGCGTAGCATCTTGGACAGATACGTCTTGCCCAGTCCGGACATGGCAAAAAGTAGGACACGCTTTTGCGGGGCGTTGCGCCATTCGGATGCGGTTGCATAAATCATGGCGCTTTGGGTAACGGGCTGCGTTGATTTCCGCCAGCGGTTTTTTAGCCCAGAACGCTTGGCCAGTTCGCATCCGCCGCAGCAATATGACCGGGGATATCCCTTTCCCAACGGCTGCGTACTCCGGTCGAGAAGTTCAGGTAGAGCCTGTTATCCACAATCGTCCACGCTTCGGGGACTGTGGGGGCGGTATAGCCCTGACTGACCGCATAGGCGCAATAACCGCCATATTGCGGGGCATAGCGGGCGGGGTCAGCGA
>CAYGMX010000521.1:0-2155 GCA_964351055.1 uncultured Loktanella sp.
CTTTGGCCGCGGCATCATAGATCGTGACTTCATGGCCATGCATCGCCAGACGGTGGGCGCAGGCAAGCCCCGCCGGACCCGCGCCAACAACGGCGATCTTTTTTCCGGTGGGCGCAGCGCGCTCATAAGGATGCTGCTGCCGTGCCATCAGCGTGTCGGTGGCGTGGCGTTGCAAGCGCCCGATTTCGACCGGTTTGCCTTCGGCCATTTCCCGCACGCAAGCCTGTTCGCACAGATCCTCGGTCGGGCAGACGCGTGCGCACATGCCGCCAAGGATATTCTGGTCAAAGATCGTTCTGGCGGCAGCCTCGGGCGTGCCCGTGCTGATCTGTCGGATGAACAGCGGGATATCGATGTCGGTCGGGCAGGCTGTCACGCAAGGCGCATCATAACAGAAATAGCAGCGATCGGCGGCGACTGCCGCTTCATGCGCAGTAAAGGGGGCGTGCAGGTCTGTGAAATTGGCGCGCAGGGTATCTCGGGGCAAACGGCTTGCTGTAATACCGGGGGTCATGGAGCTGGACATGGGTCAATCCTGTGGTGCTTCGTTGCCGCCAGCCTGCCACAAGTTTATTTTTTATCAAACGGTAAATTTTTGGCAGTTTGCGAAAACAGGCGGTTGCGACCGGAGCACCACTCCGGATGCCTCCGGCGGAGGTATTTTTGAACAAAAGAAGCAAAGACTTATGCTAGAAATCGAACGGGTCCACCACGATCCGTTTTCCCAAGGTCAGCGCGTCTGCCACATGGATCATCGGCGAAAGATCGACATCGGATGCCCCTGTTTTGACCAGTTCCGCCATCCGGTCATAAAGTGCGGGGTATTCGCGGTCTGTGCCTGACACTGCCTCTGTGCCGTCAATGACAAGGCGGGCCCCGCCATCATGCAATGCTAGCGTACCTGCCGTAGTCTCGACGGTGATATCCCAGCTTTGCGGCCCCTCTTGCCGCCAGTCGAAATTACCGCTGACGTTTCCGGTCCAGTGCATTTGCGCCGCAATCGGTGTGTCACGGTTGGCGGGGAACATCAGTTCCGCCGCTTGCAGGTGGATCGGCATTGGCAGGATTGCGGTGATGATTGACAGGGCATTGCTGCCGGGGTCAAAAACCCCCATGCCACCGGGCGCAAAGACCCAGTCCTGTCCGGGGTGCCAGCGGCGCACGTCCTCTTTCCAGCTGATATGCGCCCCTGTCACGGTCTTGTCCGCCAGCCATGCCGTGGCGGGCGCGACCCCTTTGGCCATCTGGCTATGCCATGTGGTGTAAAACGTGACGCCCGTCGCCTTGGCCATATCGGCCAGTGCATAAACCTCGGCCAGCGTTGCACCGGGGGGTTTTTCCAGCATCACATGCCGTCCTGCCGCAATCGCCTTGGCCGCATAGGCATAGCGCGGCACCGGCGGCAGGCAGAGCGAGATGACAGGGATATCGGGCCGCATGGCCAGCAATTCATCGAAATCGGTGTAGGATTGCACCCCTTCCACTGTGCCTGCCCTGCTGACGGTTGCGGCAAGTTCCCAATCAGTGCTGGCGTTGATCGACGGCACGTGTTGATCGACGGCGATCTTACCGATCCCGACAAGGCAAACGGGGATCATCAGTGCGCTTCCTTGCCGACCGCATTGCCACGATGACCGACAAGGAAATCGAAATCTGCGCCCGTATCAGCCCCCATGACCCTGTCATGGTAAAGCATCGCGTAACCGCTTTCGGGGCGCGGATTGGCGCCGGATTTTTCCGCCGACCATGCAGCCAGACGCGCGGCGAGTTCTTCATCCGTGATGTCGAGATGCAAGCGCCGCCCCGCCACATCCACTTCGATCATATCGCCACTTTGGACCACGGCCAAAGGCCCGCCCATCGCGGCCTCTGGCGCGGTATGCAGAACAACGGTGCCAAAGGCGGTACCCGACATCCGCGCATCCGAGATCCGCACCATATCGGTGATCCCTTTTTTCAGGATCTTGGGCGGCAGGCCCATATTGCCGACCTCTGCCATGCCCGGATAACCGCGCGGCCCGCAATTCTTCAAGACCATCACGCAGGTTTCGTCGATATCCAGATCATCGTCGTTAATGCGGGCCTTGTAGTCGTCGATATCTTCGAACACCACGGCGCGCCCGCGGTGCTGCATCAGCGCAGGCGTCGCGGCAGA
>CAYGMX010000522.1:0-2149 GCA_964351055.1 uncultured Loktanella sp.
GGGTCCAGCGCAAATACCAAGGGTATTTTACCTATTATGTGTTCCATTGCGGAGAGGCCTGTGTTGCCAGCGTTGACGGCCTTTGGGTCGATGTAGAGCCAAAACAATTGGGCAACACCGAACAGTAGCACAGCACCGATAGCCCCAGAGCCAAGGATTGCTGGCTTGGCACGGCCCGCGCTTGTCTTTGGCTTGGTCGTTGCGCCAACTGGCAGATCAGCTATAATCTATTCCATGAAACATGTTCCCAAAGAGACCACAGATGACGCGCTCATCCAGGAATTTCTGAAGAATGGTGGCAAGGTGAGCGTTGGCAAGACCAAACCCCTGCCCACCGAGCTTGGCCTGAGCAACAATCAGTGGAACAACAAGATGACCAAGGAAGAAAAAGCTGCCCGCTCTAAAAAGTGAGGGGACGGTCCTGCCGCAATTCATCTGCTCGGGTTGCGCCAGATCAAGGCCACCCCTTGACCGGTCTCTTATGACAGCATGGAAGGAGGACGCATCATGCTCCCAATTTCCGCAGATAAGGTTGCCGAAATCATCATTCTGGCCCGCGAGCTGGATCGGGCTGAAAATGAGTTTGATGGCTTTGTCGATCAACTGAACGATGACGAGAAAGCAGGGCTGGTTGCGATCTTCTGGATCGGGCGCGGCAGCTTTGACCCAGAAGACCTGTCCGAGGCGATCAAGACTGCCGCGCAAGAAGCGACAATACCGACTTCAGATTACCTGAAAGGATCGCCCCATCTGGCCGACCACCTAGAGACTGGGCTCGAAGCTCTGGGGATTGATAGTAGTGAAGTCGAAGACGATTTGTACCGTCCACTGTAGGGTGGATCGTGATCCACCCTACCTCCAGTCAATCTCTGGCCCTATTGGAATAATGCCCAATGGGTTTCGTTTCTCGCTCGCGCTGAAATAGCCGCGCTTGTAGATATCAAACCGCACTGTCTGGGGCACACCGGTCATCGCATAGATCCGTTTGGCATAGGGCCAAAGATGCGTGTAGTCCGACAGCTTGCGCAAATTGCAACGAAACGCATAATGATAGGCCACATCGAACCGCGCAAGTGTTGGAAAAAGGCGCAAATCTGCTTCCGTAAACTGATCGCCGCAAAGAAAGGCGTTGTCTGCCAGTTGTGCGTCAATCCGGTCCAGCGTTTCAAAGACCTGATGGGCTGCTGTCTCGTAAGCCTCTTGCGTTGAGGCAAAGCCTGCGCGGTAAACGCCGTTATTGACGGTTTCGTAGATCAGCACGTTCCATGCGTCGATCCGGTCGCGCAACCCTTCAGGATAAAGATCGGGACCATCAAACTGTGCGTTCAACATCCGCACGATATCAGCGGATTCGTTGCTGACCATCCGCCCTTGCACCTTGTCCCACAACACCGGCACCGTCAGCCGCCCCGTATAGCGCATCGGATCGGCGCTATAGACTTCATGGATGGCGCGCACCCCCAAGAGCGGGTCCGAGAATGCGCCGCTTTCGTCAAAAACCCACCCCTGATCGTCGCGGTTGGGCTTGGCGCAGGACACCGAAATATCACCCAGCCCCTTGATCGCGCGTATCAAAAGCGCACGATGCGCCCAAGGACAGTTCCAAGCGACAAAAAGGTGATACCGTCCCGCATCGGCCGGAAATTCGTTTGTCCCGATCCAGTTGCGCACTGTGCTACGGCTGCGCTCCCATGCACCCGAAGGCAAGGTTTGCGTGACATCATCCCCGATGTGATAGATGCCTTCGACCATGTACCCCATCAGCCGACCGCCCTTTCATACCACGCCAGCGCCCCGCCCCAGACGCCATGATCCAATTGATCAAGCGCTGCCAGCGAGGGCAGCAATTGGGCAGCAAAATCTTCGCTGCTTTCAGCGGGAAGCATCGAAGGCAGGTTATCAATGGCCGTGACATCAAGAACGGGGTGGTCATGCACGCGCAGGGCGGGCTGATCCCAAGTCGTTGTGCGGTCATAAACCTTGATTGGGGAAAAATCACTATCGGGGTCGCAGGCAATGTCTCCGATCACCGACAGCCTGCGCGCAGCCGATTTGGCACTGGCCGGCACGAACACCGGTGTGCCCGGGCGCGCAAGAATACAGTTCAGAAAGATGTCATGCGCCAGAATTTCAGGGAACGGCCCGCCCG
>CAYGMX010000523.1:0-2143 GCA_964351055.1 uncultured Loktanella sp.
GGTGCCTTTCAGACCTTGCTGGAATGGGCCGATGAATTCCGCGATATCGGCGTGCGTGCCAATGCCGACACCCCCGCCGATGCGCAGACAGCCCGCAATTTTGCCGCAGAAGGGATCGGGCTGTGCCGCACCGAACATATGTTCTTTGAAGGCGACCGCCTTGGCGTCATGCGTGAAATGATCTTTGCCGAAGACAGCGATGACAGGCGCGCGGTTCTGGACCGTTTGCTGCCCATGCAACGCGCCGATTTTCAGGCGTTGTTCGAGATCATGGAAGGCAAGACAGTCTGCGTGCGCCTGTTTGATCCGCCGCTGCACGAATTCCTGCCCTCCGACAAGGCGGGTCTGCGGGATCTGGCCGAACAGGTCGCACTGCCCCTGCCTGAAGTGACCGAACGGGTCGAGGCGCTGGCCGAATATAACCCCATGCTGGGCATGCGCGGTGTCAGACTGGGCATCGCGATTCCCGAAATTTACGACATGCAGGCCCGTGCTATCTTTGAAGCTATGGTCGCTGTGGGAAAGAAAGGCACTGCAATCTCGGTCGAGATCATGATCCCGTTGGTCAGTGCGATGCGCGAAGTCGAACTCATGAAGTCCCGCATTGCGGCGGTGGCAAATGCGGTGCGGGCAGAAAAGAAAGCGCAGTTCGAGTATCGCCTTGGCGTGATGGTTGAAACGCCCCGTGCGGCCTTGCGTGCACAGGACATTGCCGAACATGCCGCATTTTTGTCTTTCGGCACCAACGACCTGACACAGATGACCTATGGCCTGTCGCGCGATGATGCGGGTCGCTTTATGTCGTCTTATGTCCAGCAAGGGGTCTATGCCGAAGACCCGTTTCACACGCTTGATATCGAGGGCGTAGGAGAGCTGATTTCGCTGGGTGCGCAGCGCGGCCGTCTGGGACGGCCGGATGTCGTGCTTTCCATCTGCGGTGAACATGGCGGCAGCCGTTCGGCTATCGCCTTTTGCCGCGAACAGGGTTTCGACTACGTTTCATGTTCACCGTTCCGCGTTCCGGGGGCGCGACTCACGGCCGCGCAACTAGCCTTGACCGGCAAACTGTCGCTCTAGGGCAACGCCACCTATTGTGGCATTTGGGCCGCAAAACACTCTATATTGGGAAATAGTCCTGCTTTTTGCAGGCGCTGTGTTGCCGGTTTTGGGACAGTTCGGGGCAAGGGGTGGACCTTTGCGTCACTTTCCCCTAAGGACACCGACGCCAGCGCGGGGCTACGCCGTGTTCTTTCCTGGGTGGGAAAAATGAGTTATTCCAGAGCGAGTTTCGCTGCCATTTGTGCAGCCTTGGTAACGATTGCGGCCAGTCCAGTGACGGCCGATGACGTGATGGCAAGCCGTTTGGGTGCCATCTTGGGACAAGAGCGGCAGGCGCTCTCTGTGGTCCCTGAAAGTCGGCTGAGCCAGCTGACAAGCCTGCCTTCTGCAAGCGAACGTGGCGTCGAGACACAAACCCGTGTGATCTATGACGGCGATTTCCTTGCCTCCCAGCCCGCCGCCGAAGGCGGTGCGCAGTGGGAATGTCTGGCCGAAGCACTTTATTTTGAAGCACGTGGCGAAACGGTCCGTGGCATGTTCGCCGTTGGCGAAGTGATCCTGAACCGTGTTGACAGCACAGCCTATCCCGACACGCTTTGTGACGTGGTCAATCAGGGGACCGGACGCAAGTACGCCTGCCAGTTTACCTATACCTGTGATGGTCATGCCGAGGTGATCGGAGAACCACGATCCTGGGAACGTGTGGGCAAGGTTGCACAAATTCTGATGGAAGGCGCACCCCGTGCCCTGACCGGTGGTGCAACCCACTATCACACAAAGGCCGTGAACCCTTCGTGGGCGCAGCGCTATCCGCGCACCGCCGCGATCGGCTCTCATTATTTTTATCGTCAGCCGGTCCGCACCGCATCGAACTAAGGTCGCATGACGCCGGTGGTGCGTCGTGGCGGGCGCTTGTCGTGCGCGCCCGCCGCCTGTATCCCAACCAGGTGAAGACCTTGCCAACGGACCGACTGATGACTGATGAAATCCGCCTTGCCTTCGCACACCCCAGCGAACGGGCCGAAGCCAGCAGCCAGATGCCGCATGACCGCATTTCGCTGCGTGACTACATCGTCGAGGTCGA
>CAYGMX010000524.1:0-2135 GCA_964351055.1 uncultured Loktanella sp.
GGGCATCAATCATGACGCCATCGGGGTTCAAACTGAGCTTCATGAGATCACAACAAGCGAAAGTGTTAACATAAGATTAACAGCTATCGCTTAGGTTGTCATCGACTTTCATTACTCAGGACAGCCACCCGCGAAGGTTTTTGTCGATCACGCCGGACAATGCCTCGATATGTGCCGCATCATCGTTCAGGCAGGGAATATACGTAAAGTGCTCTCCGCCTGCCTCTTCAAAGCTTTCCTTGATCTCTTCGTTGATCTCTTCCAGCGTTTCGATGCAATCGGCAGAGAATGCAGGCGCGCAGACAGCAATGTGCTTCACGCCCTCTTCCTTTGCCAAACGCGCTACTTCTTCGACGGTGTAAGGCTTTAGCCACTCTTCCGGCCCGAAACGCGACTGAAAGGTGGTCACGATCTGCGTGTTGTCCCAGCCAAGCCGTTCCTTGAGCAATCGGGTCGTTTTCTGGCACTGGCAATGGTAGGGATCACCTTCGCGCAGGTAACGCTCTGGCACGCCGTGATAGCTGCAAACCAGCTTTTCGGGTTTTGTTTCCGCATCGGCATAAGCCCGTTCGATCGACTGCGCCAAAGCCTCGATATAGGCGGGTTCTTCGAAATAGGGCTCGACCACACGTGCAACAGGCTGCCACTTTTCTTCCATCAAAGCGCGGAAGAACTGGTCATTTGCGGTGGCAGATGTCGCCCCTGCATAATGCGGATACAGTGGAAAAAACAGGATTTTGGTGCATCCCGCCTCGACCATCTCGCGGACCTTGGATTTTGTGGAGGGGTTGCCGTAACGCATGCAGAAATCAACGCGGACATCGTCGCCATAGCGCTCGATCATTTTGGCCTTGATCGCGGCTGTCTGCTTTTTGGTGATCGTCAGCAGCGGGCTTTCGTTATCCTCTTCGTTCCAGATCGACTTGTACGCCGCGCCCGATGAAAACGGCCGCTTTGTCAGGATGATCAGCTGCAAAAGCGGCTGCCAGATCCACGCGGAATAATCGACAACGCGTTTGTCGGACAAAAATTCGTTCAGATACCGGCGC
Organism: uncultured Loktanella sp.; assembly: GCA_964351055.1. Taxonomy (GTDB): domain Bacteria; phylum Pseudomonadota; class Alphaproteobacteria; order Rhodobacterales; family Rhodobacteraceae; genus Yoonia. Next base: position 1,050 of record CAYGMX010000524.1, read on the forward strand.
ATAGACCAATAATCGGTTCCGTCGGGGGTACCCAGATTCGCGACCAGAATACCAACGCGCGCAGGCTTGACCGGCGGATGATCAGGCGCTGCATGCATCGGGCATGTCGCGGGGCGTTCTGTTGTCTGACTGTGTGCATCGAACATTTTCATGGGCCCTTAGCTAGCGTAATTTTTGTTGTAGTTAAATGAGATACGCATGGGATCACTCATTGGACCTATCTAAAGGCGTTTCCTTTGTACCCAGTGCGTCCGCAAGCCTTATTTTTGCGCTTCCCGGGCGTAGAGGTTGCGGCTGCGTTTCCGCCGGCGCCCACCCTGTCAGCGTCATGATCTCGAACGTGGCATCCACACGATTGTCGGCGTTTCGAAAGTTGGCGGCATAGATTGTTGCTGCTTCGGTCAAGACATTCCGCCGGGTGACGTGTTTGATCCGATGGGCTAGGGCATTGTTTTCGCCCATTTTTCGCAGGTCATGCATCAGGTGGAATGCATTGGCATAGCTTGCTGTCAGTGGCGTACTGTCGGCCACGGGCATGGCAAAACCGGCCCTTTGCAAGAGCGCACCCAGATCGCGGATTTCCCCCATCGGGGCAACACGCGGCGAAAGCCCGCCTGTGACGACCGCCTCTGCCTCGGCTAGAGAGGTCCGCAATTCATGCAGGGTTTGCCCACCAAGGAAAGTACACAGCAAGATCCCGTCAGGCCTAAGCGCGTGGCGCGACTGCACAAGCTGCCCGACCGGATCGTTGGCCCAGTGCAGGCACATCGTATGCAGGATCAGGTCATAGGAATGAGCAGCAAGCGCCAACGTGTCGTCATCCGGAACAATCGTCGCGTCGGGGTAACGAGTGGCCCAAAATTCCGGAAAACCCGTCACAATCGCTATGTCTGTAAAGGTTCTGTTAACCTCAATCAGTCTTTGCTGCATCTCATCGGCGGCGACCTCGAGCAGGAACAGCGCTTGCGGTTCTGCGCGGGCGCGGTTGCGCAAGAGCGCCCGCCTGTCGGTGAGGTGTGGCATGGTCATTGTGGTCATTTAGGGTGCATTCATGCGGTTGCAAAGCGTCATTCGGGCAATTTATCC
>CAYGMX010000525.1:0-1848 GCA_964351055.1 uncultured Loktanella sp.
GGTGCATACCAAGGACGGCTGGATCATCCTTGATCCGGGTGCCTTCTATATTCTGGTCAGCCGCGAGGCGATAGTGATACCGACGATGCAGGCCGCCGAAATGGCCCCCTATCTGGCGATGGTTGGTGAATTCCGCGTGCATTATGCGGGGTTTTTCGATCCCGGTTTCGGCTATGCGCAGGCCGGTGGTGCGGGCTCGCGCGGCGTGCTGGAAGTCCGCTGCCACGAGGCCCCCTTCGTGCTGGAACACGGGCAAGTCGTGGGGCGCCTTGTTTATGAACACATGTCCGCCCTGCCCGACGCGCTTTATGGCCACGAGATCAAGTCGAACTATCAGGGCCAGGGGTTGAAGCTGTCCAAACATTTCAAATCTTAGGGCAGCCCAAATTTGGACAATTGGGGCGCAGGCCATGAAGGGCCGGTAAGCGGGACGGAGCTGCCATTGACTTGTGATCGGAAAACTAGTGCTCCGCTTTTTTGTTCTTGGCGAACAAGACTACGCCAACACTAAATCCCAGTAAGATCAAAAGCGCTGGGATAGTGAAGAATGAAATTGGCCAGCAGAAAAAATTTCTGCCATGTTGAGCAATCAGTTGGTCACATTCTTGCAACTCATCAATCAGATAAATGAGATTCGCCGCAAGGAGACCAAAGAATATTGCTACGAGCTTTTTCAAGTTAAGTTACTCAATTTTTCTCTTGCTAGCGGTCGTGCTTACCAAATTAGTGCAGAAGAGTTAAAGGAACACCTTGGGCTCAAACCTGCCATTCGCTGCGCCCGCGCTCAGGGTTTGCGGCTCACTGCGATCAAGACCGATCCTCTGCATGCCTAGCGCATGAACCGCCGGAGCATTCCCAGACTGCGTCGCGCTTTTTGGGCATTGCCTTGTACGGCTTTGGCGGATTGCCGTTCGTCTGGCGACATATCCTCGGGCCGTTTGCCACGGCTGGCAGCCATGCCGATGCCCTTGTTGATGCCTTTGTTCATGAGCATGCGGACACCCATGTTGATCAGTCGATTCATATTCATCTGATTGCTCCCTCACGGTTTCCTTTCAAGATAGGATGCAGAGATCAATCTTCAAACAATTCGGATTGATCGTCATCCTCGTCGTTCTCTTCCACCTCGCCCAGAGCCGCACCGGGCGGTGGCCGGTTTTCAAGCAGCCCTGCGGCGCGCAAATCCTTGAGCCCCGGCAGATCGCGGGCGCTTTCCAACCCGAAGTGATCCAGAAAGGATTGCGTGACCACAAAGGTCACAGGCCGCCCCGGTGTCATCTTGCGACGACCAAAGCGGATCCACTCCATCTCGATCAACTGGTCCACGGTGCCACGGCTGACGCTGACGCCCCTGATCTCTTCGATCTCGGCGCGGGTGACGGGTTGGTGATAGGCCACGATCGCCAGGGTTTCGATCGCAGCGCGGCTGAGTTTACGGGTCTCGACCGTTTCCTTTTGCATCAGGAACCCCAGATCGGGGGCCGTCCGAATGGCCCAAGCATCGCCGATCTTGACGATATTCACACCGCGCCCCTCATAACGTTTGCGCAAATGGGCCAGCGCCTCTGCGGGATCGCAGCCATGCGGCATCCGCCCGATCAGTTCCGTGACCGTCACAGGGTCAGCCGTGGCAAACAAGATCGCCTCGACCATGCGTTCCTGCTCGCCCATAGGCGGGGCCTCGAACAGGCTGTCGTTAGCAGGCTTTGCGGTCTTGGTCATGTCCGGGGGTCTTTCTTGCGGATTTGGATCGGGGCGAACATCTCGCCCTGCCGGATTTCGATTCTACCCTCTTTGGCCAGTTCAAGCGAGGCCGCAAAGGTGGCGGCCGTGGTCGAGCGGCGGCGC
>CAYGMX010000525.1:1858-2134 GCA_964351055.1 uncultured Loktanella sp.
GCGCTGCGGGTCAACGTCCCAGCCTTCGGGCAGGTAGCTTGCGAATTCCGTCCAGTCGCCCGCGAAACCGATCAGCCCGCGCATCCGCTCCAGCGCCTGTTCCATCGTCATCACATGTTCGCGGTCCATCACGAAGGGCCGAAAATCGTCGCGGGTGCGGATGCGGGCATAGCCCTGCATCAGGTCAAGCAGGCTCGCGGTAAAGGTCACACGGCGCACGCGCTGCACGTCTTCGGTGATGCCACGGGCAAAGAAATCGCGGCCTAACTGGTCGCG
>CAYGMX010000526.1:0-2131 GCA_964351055.1 uncultured Loktanella sp.
CTTCCGAGATCAAGATTTCCGTGCTTATTGACAGAAAATACATGGAACTTGCCGTGCAGGCCCTGCATGATGCTTTCGAATTGGAAAAGGCTGGCTGATCGCGTAATGTGATTGCCCGCCGCAGTGGGGGGCCTATGCCACAACGCCTGGAAACCGAAAGCCGCAAGCTGCTCGGGCGCCTCCGCGAGGCACTGGCAGCTGACAATGAAGGTCAGGCGCGGCTTGACGAGGTCGTGACCCTGATCGCGGATTCGATGGGGACCGAGGTATGCTCCATCTACCTGTTCCGCGACCCCGAAACGCTCGAGCTTTGCGCAACCATGGGTTTGCAGCCCGAAGCGGTTCACCAGACACGGATGCGGCTGGGCGAAGGTCTTGTCGGACGCACAGCCAAGAGCCGCACCGTGATCAATACTGCCGATGCGCCGTCCTCCAAGGGTTTCCGCTATATGCCGGAAACCGGAGAAGAACGGTTTTCATCATTTTGCGGCGTGCCTATTCAGCGCCTTGGCGACGTTCTGGGCGTACTGGTCGTCCAATCAAAAGACGCACGCGAATACACCCCCGACGAGGTTTATGCGCTTGAAATTGTTGCCATGGTCATCGCCGAGATGACAGAATTGGGTGCATTTGTCGGTGAAGGTGCCGCCCTATCTGCAAGGCACCAGCAACCGGTGATGCTGCGCGGGTCCGTGGGACAGGAGGGGGCAACAGAAGGCCGCGTTTTCCTGCATGAACCACGGGTCGTTGTGACCAACCCGATTTCAGAGGACCCCGAAACAGAAGCCGCCCGCCTGCGCGAAGCCATCGACAAACTGCGTTCGGGTGTTGACGATATGCTGTTGTCTGCCAACACGGTCGATACCGACCAGATGCAGGTACTCGAGGCCTACCGCATGTTCGCCAACTCGAGCAGTTGGCTGAGGCGGATGGAAGAAGATGTGAAAAACGGCCTGTCTGCCGAAGCTGCCGTTGAAAAGGAACAATCGCTTGCCCGCGCGCGCATGTCCAAGGCCGCGGACCCCTATCTGCGCGAGCGGCTGCACGATCTCGACGACCTCTCGAACCGGTTGCTGCGTATCCTGACAGGGCAAGGCGCCGAGGCGCGTGCGGACATGCCGGAAAATCCGATCCTTGTCGCGCGCAACATCGGCCCCGGCGAATTGCTGGAATATGGCAAAAAAATCAAGGGGATAGTATTAGAAGAAGGATCTGTCGGCAGTCATGCGGCCATTGTCGCCCGCGCTTGGGCGATCCCGCTGGTCATCAATGCCAAAGGTGTCACGCGCGAGGCTTTGAACGGTGATCCGATCCTTGTAGATGGCGATCAGGGCATTGCGCATTTACGCCCCGACGAAATCGTGCAGGCCGCATTCCGTGACAAGCTTGAAATGCAAACGCGCGCGCAGGAACGCTACGCCTCGATCCGTGATTTGCCCGCGATAGCAAAATGCGGAACGGAGATTTCGCTCCAGATGAACGCAGGCCTGATTGCGGATCTGCCGTCGCTGGCGGGGTCGGGCGCTGAAGGTGTGGGGCTGTTCCGCACCGAATTGCAGTTCCTGATCCGCAACCAGATGCCACGGCGGGCCGAACTGTCCGCGCTCTATTCGCGGGTTCTGAACGCGGCTGGTGGCAAACGGGTCGCGTTTCGCACGCTTGATATCGGGTCCGACAAGGTGCTGACATACATGAAACCCAACGACGAACCCAACCCCGCCATGGGCTGGCGTGCGATCCGCGTGGGGCTTGATAAGCCGGGTGTACTGCGGATGCAGTTGCAGGCGCTTTTGCGGGCAGCGAACGGGCGGCATCTGACGGTGATGTTTCCCTTTGTCGCCCAGATCAGTGAATTTCGTGCGGCCCGCGCCGAAATGGACAAGGCGATCGAGCGCGAAACCAAACTTGGCCATGCCTTGCCTGTCAAACTCGAAGTCGGGGCAATGCTCGAAACCCCATCACTGGCCTATGCGCCCGACGCGTTTTTCGAAGAAGTCGATTTTATCTCGATCGGGGGCAATGACCTTAAGCAGTTCTTCTTTGCCGCGGATCGCGAGAATGAACGTGTGCGCAAACGCTATGATACGCTTGATACAAGCTTCCTGTCGTTTCTTGAACTCGTCATCAAACG
>CAYGMX010000527.1:0-2128 GCA_964351055.1 uncultured Loktanella sp.
CCCGCACTGACCTCGTCAAGCTGGTTTTCGAGATCGGCGGTGAAATCATACCCGATATATTTGCGGAAATAATTGGTCAGAAACGCGGTCACAAGCCGCCCCTTGTCCTGCGGAATCAGCCGATTCTTGTCTTTTTCGACATAGCCACGGTCCTGAATGGTCGTGACGATGGAGGCATAGGTCGAGGGGCGACCGATCCCCAGTTCTTCCATGCGCTTGACCAGTGTCGCCTCGGTATAGCGGGGCGGGGGCTGGGTGAAGTGTTGTTCGGGATCGACCGATTTCTTCTCTGCCTTCTCACCCTCGGCAAGTTGCGGCAGGCGCTTGTCGTCATCATCAACAACGCTGTCGTCCTTGCCTTCTTCGTAGATCGCAATGAAACCGTCAAAGACCATGACCTGCCCGTTGGCGCGCAGGATCACCTGTTGATCGCCACTTGCGATATCGACCACGGTGCGCTCGAACTGGGCCGCTGCCATCTGGCTGGCCATCGTGCGCTTGTAGATCAGGTCGTAAAGCTTGCGCTGATCCGCATCCGCGATCTTGGCGTCTTCGGTGCTGACATCCATTTCTGTCGGGCGGATACATTCGTGCGCTTCCTGCGCGTTCTTGGCCTTGTTCTTGTACATGCGCGGCTGGTCGGGCAGATATTCTGCGCCGAATTTTGCCTTGATCGCATCGCGCGCAGCGGCAACCGCTTCGGGGGCCATATCAATCCCGTCGGTCCGCATATAGGTAATCAGCCCCGCCTCATAAAGGCGCTGGGCCACCGACATCGTTTGCTTTGCGCCCATACCGAATTTGCGGCTGGCCTCTTGCTGTAGTGTGGATGTCATGAAGGGCGGGGAGGGGTTGCGCGTAGCGGGCTTTGCCTCGACCGATTTGATCACCAGATCGCGCGAGTTGATCGCCTGAACGGCCATTTCTGCCTGTGTCGCATTGGCCAGATCGAATTTGTCCAGCTTCTTGCCAGCCAGCGTTGTCAGCCGTGCCTCGAAGGTCTGGCCGCGTGCGGATTGCAGCAGGGCCTTGACGGTCCAGTATTCCTGATTGCGGAAGGCTTCGATTTCCATCTCGCGCTCGACGATGATGCGCAGACAGACCGATTGCACACGGCCCGCCGATTTGGCACCCGGCAGTTTGCGCCAGAGGACAGGGGACAGGTTAAAGCCGACAAGGTAATCCAGTGCGCGGCGGGCAAGGTAAGCCTCGACCAATGGCTGGTCCACCTGACGGGGATTCTTCATCGCGTCGGTCACGGCGGCCTTGGTGATCGCGTTAAAGACGACGCGGCTGACGGGCGTGTCTTTCTTGATCGCCTTCTTGGCCAAGAGCGCCTCTGTCAGGTGCCAGGAAATCGCCTCTCCCTCGCGGTCGGGGTCGGTGGCGAGGATCAGTTCATTGTCGTCTTTCAGCGCGTCAACGATAGCCTTGATGTGCTTTTTACTATCTGCCGCGATCTCCCATTTCATGTCGAAATCGTCGTCGGGAAGGACCGATCCATCCTTGGGTGGAAGGTCGCGGACATGCCCATAAGATGCCAGTACAGTGTAGTTGCTGCCAAGGTATCCGTTTATTTTCTTAGCCTTAGCAGGGGATTCGACAACAACGACTGGCATGAGAATCCTTTACAGAAAATACGGTTCCTTAAGTCGGGCAAGATGTGGCGTCTGCCATCGGAATGTCAATGAGGGGAAAAATCTTTGCAAAATGCCAAGGGGATTTCAGACCGCACGGGCCAGCAAACCGCCCGCCTGACGCGTGATTTTGCCATCCAGCTCAAGGTCGATCAGCACGGGTGCCATGTCCAGCGCGCTGACTTTGATATCGCGCAAGAGCTGGTCCTCGGCGATCGGGGCCGGTCCGAGGCGGGCCAGAATTTCACGGTGAAGCCCCGCCGTGTCGCGTAAGCTTCGCGGCTGTGCCGGTGGTGTATCCGGGACAAGCAAGGGGGGCGGATCGGCGACAGGCCGCAACGTTTCTATGATATCCGCCGCATTACGCACCAAGACCGCCCCGTCCCTGATCAGCATGTTGCAACCAGATGCCCGCGCATCAAACGGATGTCCGGGCACGGCAAGAACAGCGCGGGCCTGATCCAGGGGATTGCGCGCCGTTATCACGCTGC
>CAYGMX010000528.1:0-2123 GCA_964351055.1 uncultured Loktanella sp.
CCGAAACACCTGATCATCATCGGCGGTGGCCCGATCGGCATGGAAATGGCGCAAGCGCACCGCCGCCTTGGTTGCAATGTCACCGTGATCGAAGGGGCGAAGGCCTTTGGCAAGGACGATCCGGAAATGGCTGCAATCGTGCTGGAAAACCTGCGCGCCGAAGGCGTCAACATCGTGGAAGAGGCGCAAGCCGAACGGATCAGCGGCAAGGGCGACAGGATCACTGTCCACACCCCCAAAGGGGACTTTACCGGCTCGCATCTGCTTATGGCTGTCGGGCGGAAGGTGAATACCGAAAAACTCGATCTGGAAACAGGCGGCATCGCCTATGATCGTTCGGGGCTAAAGGTCGGGCCGGACCTGCGGTCTGTGACCAACAAAAAGGTTTACGCCGCAGGCGACGTGGCGGGCGGGCTGCAATTCACCCATGTGGCCGGCTATCATGCAGGCGTACTGATCCGGTCCATGTTGCTCGGATTGCCCTCCAGACAGCGGACCGATCATATCCCCTGGGCCACCTATACCGATCCCGAACTGGCACAGGTCGGCCTGACCGAGGCGCAGGCGAAAAAGAAATTCGGGCCCGCGCTAGAGGTGGTCCGGTTCGATTTCCACCATAACGACCGCCTGATTGCAGAGCGCAAGACAAAAGGGCTAATCAAGGTCATGGTCGTCAAAGGCCGCCCTGTCGGGGCCTCTATTGCGGGTCATATGGCGGGTGAATTGATCGGCATGTGGGCGATGGCGATTGCCAACAAGATGAAGATGTCGGCAATTGCCAACACAGTTTTACCCTATCCCACGGTCAGTGAGGTTAACAAACGGGCTGCGGGTGCCTATTTTACCCCAAGCCTTTTTGAGAACCCCACGGTAAAGCGTGTTGTCGGCCTAGTGCAGCGTTGGTTGCCCTAGCCCCCAGCGAGGAAACATGACCAACTCACTCTCAGGTCGCTTCTTGATACTCACGGTCATCTTCGTGATGTTGGCCGAGATTTTCATTTTTGTGCCCTCGGTCGCGCGCTTCCGTGAGGACTATCTGCTCGCGCGGCTTGAACGGGCACAAATCGCGTCACTGGCGCTTGAGGCAGACGACATGATCAGCCCTGCACTTGAGGCAGAGCTATTGCGCAATGCCGAAGTGTATAATGTGGTCCTGCGGCGCGATGAAATCCGGCAACTCGCCTTGTCTTCGCCGATTCCATCGCCGATCACGGCGACCTATGACATGCGCGACCCCAGTAGCATGACCCTGATCGCGGATGCCTTGCAAACATTGCTGGACCCCAGTGACCGGATCGTCCGTGTGATCGGCAATCCTGTGCGCGATGGGGGCCTGCTGATCGAAGTCACGATGGACGAAATGCCCCTTCGCAACGCACTGCTGGACTATGGCATTAATATTTTGTTCCTGTCGGCGTTCATTTCGATCATCACGGCCAGCCTGCTGTTCTTCTCGGTACAGATCCTGCTGGTCCGCCCGATCAAAGGTGTCGTCACCCACATGCAGGCCTACGCCAAATCCCCAGAGGACGCGCGCCAGATTATCACACCTTCCGCCAGCGTGACCGAACTGCGTGACGCCGAAGAGGCCTTGCAAATGATGCAGACCCAGTTGACAGGGGCCTTGAAGCAAAAAGAGCGCCTTGCCCAACTAGGCGGGGCGGTGGCGAAGGTCAGCCATGACCTGCGCAACATCCTTACGTCGGCACAGTTGTTCGTGGACAGGATCGAATCCTCTGATGACCCGCTGGTCAAACGGATGGCGCCCAAACTGGTGGGTTCGATCACCCGCGCTGTGAATCTGTGCGAATCCACCCTCGCCTTCGGTCGGGTCGAAGAGCCGGCACCGGCGCTGTCACGTGTCAATCTTGCGCAGATCGTGGCCGATGTGATCGACAGTGAACGCCTCGCGGCCGGAGATTACCCACTGTCGTTTTCCGAAGACATTCCCGCAACGATGATGCTCCGCGCGGACGGCGAACAGCTTTATCGCGTGATCTTCAATCTGGTGCGCAATGCGCGTCAGGCGATCATGGCCACAGGAGAACCCGGCGAGATCGGGCTGCGGGCAACCGAGGATGACAGTACGTGGCAATTGGCAGTGACAGACACCGGCCCGGGAC
>CAYGMX010000529.1:0-2123 GCA_964351055.1 uncultured Loktanella sp.
GGCATAGTTGAACAAGGCAGCCCGCAGGTTGCCGATATGCAGCCAGCCGGTTGGCGATGGGGCGAATCTTGTGGTGGTCATGCGCGTGTCTCCTGTTGGGGGACGCTTTGTCATGTTGGTCGGCTTTTGTCCATGCGGGGCACGGTCTTCACAAAAGCGTGGGTTGCCGGAACGCTATGTAAAGCTACTTGCCTCCGATAACCAACAAAGAGGGCTTTAAAATGAACATCTCACGCCGTCAGGTTTTGCTTTCGGGGGCTGCACTCCCAATGGCCGCCGCTCTTCCTTCTGTCGCAAGTGCTGCTGGCCATGCCGCTGCGGGCCCGACACATAGCACATTCACATTGGGTGACTTTCAGGTCTCGACCTTGCTGGCCGCCACACGCCGCGTTGAAAATCCGCACGAGATTTTCGGCCTGAACGTGGATGACGCCACATTCGAGGATGTCAGCACGCAGAACTTTATCCCCACAGATGCGTCACAATTCTTCTTTACGCCGACTGTTCTGAACACCGGATCGGAAGTGATCCTGTTCGACACAGGGACCAATGCCGAAGGAATTGTTTCAGCGTTGAATGGTGCGGGCTACACCCCAGAACAAATCACCCACGTTGTCATTACGCACATGCACGGCGACCATATCGGCGGTTTGACCAACGACAGCGGTGCCGAGACATTCAGCAACGCCGCCTATGTCACTGGACAGGCCGAGTTCGACCATTGGGCCGCTGCCGAAAACGAAGGCTTTGAAGCCAAAGTGCGCCCCTTGGCTGACAAATTCACCTTCCTTGGTGATGGCGGTGCCGTGCGCGGTGGCGTGACAGCCATGGCCGCCTTTGGCCATACGCCCGGCCACATGGGTTACATGCTGGAAAGCGGCGGCAAGCAGTTGTTCCTGATGGCCGATACCGCCAACCACTATGTCTGGTCGGTGGCCTACCCTGATTGGGAAGTCCGCTTTGACATGGACAAGGCGGCTGCGGCTGCGACACGCCGCCGGATCATGGGAATGGCTGCGGCAGACCGTATCCCTCTGGTTGGCTATCACATGCCCTTCCCCGGTCTGGGCTTTATCGACACGCGTGGCGACGACGGCTTCCACTTTGTGCCGCACAGCTATCAGTTGCTTTGATGAGAACGGCCGCCGCCCTCTTCAACGGGGCGGCGGCATATTACGATGGATCGCGCCAGCGGTTCACAATCGGATAGCGCCGGTCCAGCCAGAAGGCACGATCTGACAGGCGCGGGCCGGGTGCGGCCTGAAAGCGTTTGTATTCACTGATATAGATCAGGTGTTCCACCCGCTTGACCGTATCGCGGTCATAGCCGGCCGCGACACACTCCGCGACCGAAGCATCCGCATCCACCAGCATTGCCAGTATCCCGTCAAGAATTTCGTAAGGCGGCAGGCTGTCTTCGTCTTTCTGGTCGGGGCGCAATTCGGCCGAAGGTGGTTTGTCGATGATCGCGACAGGGATCACCTCACCCGCAGGGCCTTGCATCCAGTCGCGGTGGTTGGCGTTGCGCCAACGCGCCGCCTCGAAAACCCGCGTCTTGTACATATCCTTGATCGGGTTATAGCCGCCCGCCATGTCGCCATAGATTGTGGCATAGCCCACCGCCACTTCGGATTTATTGCCTGTGGTCAGCAGCATTTCGCCGAATTTGTTGGACTGCGCCATCAGCAAAAGGCCGCGAATGCGCGACTGGATGTTTTCTTCTGTCAGGTCAGGGGCAAGGCCTTCGAAGAGTGGTGCAAGGGCTTCGGTAATGGCAGCACGCGGTCCCGCAATGCTGATAGTGTCATAGTTGCAGCCCAGGGCGGTCGCTGCCGCCGCCGCATCATCCAGTGACCCCTGCGAGGTGTATTCCGACGGCAGCATGACGCAGCGCACGTTTTGCGCACCCAAGGCATCCACAGCGATGGCGGCGACAATCGCGCTGTCGATCCCGCCGGACAGACCCAGAAGCACCTTTTTGAAACCGGTCTTGCGCATGTAATCGCGCAGGGCTGCGACCATGACATGATAGTCCTGTTCCAACGATGACGGCAGGCTGGCCTTTGGCCCGTCCTGTGCCTCCCAGCCGGTGTCGGTCAGGGTGAAATCCACATGGGCAAGTG
>CAYGMX010000530.1:0-2121 GCA_964351055.1 uncultured Loktanella sp.
CCACGGTCAACCGCGTCAGTGACGGGTTCATCCGCACCGAAGCCGATGAAGTGCAATATAACCTGCATGTCCTGCTGCGCTTTGATCTGGAACGTGCGTTGATGTCGGGTGATCTTGCGGTGGGCGATCTGGAGGCGGCATGGAATGACCGCTTTGCCACCGACTTTGGCTTTGCCGTGGACAGGCCCTCGCACGGGGTCTTGCAGGATGTACATTGGTCCGAGGGACTGTTCGGGTATTTCCCGACCTATACGCTGGGCAATGTCTATGCGGGCTGCCTGCACGCGGCCTTGCGGACGGCTGTACCGGATCTGGATGACGATCTGGCCCGCGGTGATACATCACGCGCAACGGGCTGGCTGCGCACGCATGTGCAGCAATTCGGCGGGCTGCGCACGCCGGTTGACACAATCCGGCATGCGATCGGGGCTATGCCGAGTGAAGCCCCTTTGCTGGACTATCTAGAGCATAAATTCGGCGCGATCTACGGGTTGTAGAGGTCGGAGCCTCCGGCGGGGATATTTTTGGGCCAATAATACTGGCAGGTCAGGACCAGTCAGGCGCGCGTTTTTCCAAGAAGGCGTTGATGCCCTCGTCTGTGTCCTGCACCATCATATTGTGTACCATCACATCACCCGTGTAGGCGTAAGCGGCGGCGGTGCTCATCTGGGCCTGCGTGTAGAAGGCTTGCTTGCCGACCTTGACGGCAGAGGGCAGTTTCGCCGCGATAGCCTGTCCCAGATCGTAAGTGTCACGGTCAAGCGTATCTGCATGGACCGCCCGGTTGATCAGCCCCAGTTCCTGCGCCTCGCGGGCGTTGATAAAGCGCCCGGTTGTCAGCATCTCGAACGCGGCCTTGCGGTTGATGTTGCGCGTCAGGGCAACCATCGGTGTTGAACAAAACAGCCCGATATTGACGCCATTCACCCCAAAGCGGGTCTCATCATCGGCAATTGCCAGATCGCAGGTAGCGACGAGCTGGCAGCCCGCCGCTGTGGCGATCCCGTGGACTTGGGCGATGACGGGCTGGGGCAGGGACTGGATGCGCTGCATCAGTGTCGCACAACGGGTAAAGAGGTCCGCAAAATAGGCCGCGCCGCCGTCTGCTGCTTGTCGTCCCGCTTGCATTTCTTTCAGGTCGTGGCCCGCGCAAAAGGCTTTGCCGGTGCCGCGCAGGATGACGGCCCGCACCGATTGATCCTCTGCGATTGCGTCAAATGCGGTTTGCAGGGCCAGAAGCATCGCATCGCTGAGCGCGTTCAGACGTCCCGGCGCGTTCATCGTCAGCGTCGCCACAAAATCGCGATCTTCGCGTTCTAGGATTGTCATTCTGGGCCTCGCATGCTGCTTTGCACATGAGGGTAAAGCACTGTGAGGCGATATGGAACTCAAGATGGACATTCCCGCGCTCCAAATGTTCTTGGCGCAGAGTTTTCCGCAAGTGAAAGATGCGCTGGAGGTGATCAGTAGCACCGAAGAAACGCTCGTCGTGCGGTTACAGGTCAATGAAACGCATCTGCGCCCCGGCGGTACGGTGTCTGGGCCGACGATGTTCATGATGGCGGATGTCGCGGTGTATCTGGCGATCCTTGCGCGCATCGGGCCGGTGGCACTGGCTGTTACGACGAATTGTTCCATCGATTTTATGCGCAAGCCTGCGGCAGGGGCGGACCTGACGTGCGAAGCGCGGGTGCTCAAGCTGGGCCGGTCGCTGGCGGTGGCGGATGCAATGATCTATAGCGCAGGGCAATCCGCACCCGTGGCAAGGGCGAGCATGACCTATGCAATCCCGCCCAAATCTATGGGGTAAATAGATACCTATTTTGCAAGACATTGATTTAGCTTGTTTTTCCAGAGATAATGCCGCTTGACTGCACTTGCAGTCCCTCTATAACGCCCCAATCGAATGACCCGTGGCGCAATGCCACCCCAAACTATTGGTGTTATATGAAAACCTTTACCGCAACTCCTGCGGATATCGACAAGAAATGGATCCTGATCGACGCTGAAGGCGTTGTTCTGGGCCGTCTTGCCTCGATTATCGCGATGCGCTTGCGCGGCAAGCACAAGCCTTCCTTCACGCCGCACATGGATATGGGCGACAACGTGATTGTCATCAAC
>CAYGMX010000531.1:0-2115 GCA_964351055.1 uncultured Loktanella sp.
AATCTGCACGCCATGATCGGGGTCTGCCGCAATGAGTGCACTCGCAACTTGTCGCGAGTTGCCGAAAACAAGGATTTTCATGCCTTGCCCAATCTTGTGCCCACACCTTCACGCTCAAGCAAAGGGCGCCACCACGCCTCGTTCTCTAGGTACCAGTTAACCGTTTTCTCCAAGCCTTCTGCAAGTGTCACAGACGGTCGCCACCCCAGTTCCGCGCGGATACGGGCCGGATTGATCGCATAGCGCAGGTCATGGCCGGGGCGGTCGGCCACATAGGTGATGAGATCCGCATGGGGGGCCGCATCTGGGCGGTGTTTGTCAAGCAGCGCACAGATCATCATGACCAGATCTATGTTACGCGCTTCATTTTCCCCACCGATGTTATAGCTGCGTCCCAATTGGCCCCGTGCAAGCACGGTCAGCAGTGCATCGGCGTGATCTTCCACATAAAGCCAGTCTCGGACGTTTTCACCCTTGCCGTAAACGGGGATGGGCTTTCCGTGCAATGCATTCAGGATCACGACAGGGATCAGCTTTTCAGGAAAGTGGTAGGGGCCGTAATTGTTGGAGCAGTTCGTCAGGACGATCGGCAGCCCATAGGTTTCCGCCCATGCACGCACCAGATGGTCACTGGCCGCTTTGGAGGCTGAATAGGGGCTGCGGGGGTCATAGGGCGTTTCTTCGGTGAATTGCCCGCTTGCGCCCAGTGATCCGTAAACCTCATCGGTCGAAATATGGTGAAAACGGAAAGTGTCCGGCCGTCCCGATGCATCCCAATAGCTGCGTGCAGCTTCGAGCAAAGTATATGTTCCGGTGACGTTGGTTGCGATAAACGCGCCTGGTCCGTCAATGGACCGGTCCACATGCGATTCAGCCGCAAGATGCATGATTGCGTCGGGTCGGTGTGTGGATAGAACAAGGTCCACGGCGGCGCGATCACAGATATCCGCCCGCGCAAAGACATACCGCGGATCGTTCGCGACACTGGCCACATTCGCGAGACAGGCGGCATAGGTCAGCGCATCAAGGTTGACAACCTGATGTCCAAGGGCAATGGCCTGCCGCACGACGGCTGAACCGATGAAACCGGCGCCACCGGTCACGACAATCTTCATGCGGCGGGCTCATAAAGGAATGGTGTGTTGAAATCCGCAAAAGACGGGGCCGCCGCATCCTTTTCAGACAACACCACTTCTTCAGGGTTGATCCCCCAGTCGATCGCCAAGTCGGGATCGTCGAACCTGACTGCCCCTTCTGTTGACGCAGCATAGGTCGCCGAGCACTTGTAGGCGACAACGCAGTCGTCAGTGCGGGTAACAAAGCCATGCAAGAATCCCTCGGGGATGAACAACTGATTGCCTTGTGTCTCCGATAGTTCGACCCCAACCCATCTGCCATAGGTTGGCGAACCAAGCCGGACATCAACGGCCACATCCCAGATGACCCCTTGCAATGCGCGCACCAGTTTCGCCTGCGCCGCAGGGGGCGCCTGAAAATGCAGTCCACGGACAGTTCCCTGATTGCGGCTGTAGGACTGATTGTCCTGAACGAATTGCGTAGTGATATTTTGCTGTGCCAGCGTATCGGCATTATAGGTTTCAGTGAAATAGCCCCTTGTGTCGTCAAATCGACGGGGGATGATCTGGATAACACCAGCGAGATTGGTTTGTTTAAACATTCGCAAACTATACTACACGCACACTTCACTTAGAATACGGAGTCTGTCCGGAATGGAAATAGACGAAACAAATCTGCATCGGTTTGTGCCTGTCCTGCGCGGCGCATTTCGCCCAAACTGCAAAAGATGGCAGAGGCGCGCAAAGCAAGACGGGGTGCCCGCAGCGAGCGGCGAAAGGGCAGCATCCTTGGAGATTGCACCGCTGATGACCGACCTATGGATTTCTGAAGACTGAAGTGGAATACTCAGAAAAAGTCCGTCTTTCATGGACCCAGCGAAAGCCGAAAAGTTGTACCAGTTTCCTTATTCAGTGCCAAAGTTTCTTATCTGGGGAATGTCCCTGTTTATCCTCAGCGTCATCTATCAGGATTTCGCGAGCGGTGGGCACGAGTGGAAGCAGGGCGACTGGCTGATCAATTCCATCAACCTGTCTGTGC
>CAYGMX010000532.1:0-2092 GCA_964351055.1 uncultured Loktanella sp.
CCCGCCCGAACCCGGGGCGGGCAGTGTGTCAATCGCCGCCGCTCGGGATTCTACGGAAGACAGCATGTGGGCCAGTTTTTCACAGGCCCAGAAATCGGAATTGATGGCAGGGCAGGTGGCTTTGCCGTCTGAGTACGGCGACCCCTATATCATCACCCGCCGCCTGATCGAGGACGGGCGAACGCGGCTTGTCTTGCGCGACCCCTTGCCGCTGCCGTTTCCTGTGCGGTTCCTGCAAGGGACAGCGGATGCGGATGTGGAAATGTCTGTGGCCTTGCGCCTCTTGGACCACGCCACCGGACCCGACATGCGGCTGACGCTGGTGGACGGGGCAGATCACCGGTTTTCGGACGGGCCTTGTCTGGATCTGATCGTTGCCTCAATCGAGGATGTGTTGCGTCACGCGGGTTCAAACCCGCCCGACGACTGACGCCACGTTTCGCTTTGGGATGATCCGCGACACTGCGTAATGTGCCTGACATCCGAGGGAGGGGAATCTTCATGGCATTGTCGCTTGGTCAAAAGGCAGGCTGGGGGCTGGCCGACATGGGCGTGGTTGTCTTTGTGGTGGTCAAGCAACTGCTTGTGCTGACCTATCTGACCGCTTTTCTGGGTGTGCCAGTGGGGATTGCGGGTTTTGTCACGACGGCTGTGCTGGTCTTTGATATGATCACCGACCCTTTGGTAGGATACCTCAGTGACCGGACACAGAGCCGCTTTGGCAGGCGGGCGCCTTGGATGTTTTTTGGCGTCCTCGTGATGTCGGCAGGCATGGTGGGGCTGTTCTCTGTCCCGCCTGATATAGCGATGTCTGCCAGCCTGATCTGGGTGGTTGCGTTCTTCGGTTTGGCCACAATCGGATTTACCATGGTTGCCATCCCCTATGGCGCGCAGTCCGGAGAGATCACGCAAGACCCGCGCGAACGCTCTGCCATGACCGGATGGCGAATGGGTTTTGCCAGCATCGGCATTCTGATCGGCGGCGCGGTGATACCGGGGCTTGCGGGGCAGATGGGCTATGCAATGGCGGCTTTAGCTGTGACGCCTTTGATGGTCGGGGCGGTCTGGCTGTCGCTTTGGGCCACCCGCAAGGCACCGCGCATTGCGGTCGCGGCCACGGTTGATCTGCGCGGCATGTTCGGGCTCGTCTTTGCCAACAAGCCTTTTGTCGTGCTTGTCCTGCTTTACGGGGTGATGACGCTTGCTATTGCCATGATCACGGCGGGGCTGCCGTTTGCCGCACTTTATCTGATCATCGACAGTGGCGACACCATGCTGTCGGGGGCCGCGGCCGCGCTGACGACACTCAGCTTGATGTTTGCCGCTTTCGTGGTGGGATCAATCCTCAGTCAAGCGGTCTGGGTCTTGCTGTCGTACAGGCTTGGCAAAGTTGGCGCGCTTGTTGTGGGTCTGAGCCTTTATGTGGTCTTGCTTTACACCCTTTATACGATGCTGCCTTCGGTCAACGTCACCGCGATAGCAGGGATGTTCGTGCTGGCAGGTATGACAAACGGGGCCTATCAACAGATACCTTGGGCGATCTATCCTGATCTTATGGATGTGACCCGCCGCCAGAGTGGTGTCGCAATCGAAGGAGCATTTTCAGCCGTGTGGTTATTTGGGCAAAAGCTGGCGAATGCGGTTGCTCCTGCCGTTTTGGGCCTGGCCCTTGCTGCGGCGGGTTGGCAGGAAACAACGGGGGGTGTTGTCGCGCAAAGCGACAGCGCGCTGGGCGCTTTGCAGATGGCGATTACGCTTATTCCGGCAGCAATCTTGGGCATAGCGATTGCCGGGCTCTGGCTTGTCTATCGCCCGATGGCGCGGCGCGCCCTTGGCTGAGCTGGCGACCATAGAAGGGTTGCTGGCTGCCGCTGAAGCGCAAGTGCTGAACCTGCGCCCCGGCTGTGAAAAGCGCATCGTCTGGGCAGACCGTCCTGCGACAAAGACACAGGTGGCCCTGCTTTATATCCACGGGTTTTCTGCGACGGGGGAGGAGCTTCGCCCCTTGCCGGATCTGGTGGCTAATGCGCTGGGTGCAAATCTCTTTCTTACGCGGCTGACCGGACATGGGCAGGATGGCGCGGCGATGGGC
>CAYGMX010000533.1:0-2087 GCA_964351055.1 uncultured Loktanella sp.
GTCCGCGCCGTCGCCCTTTATGACAAAATCCCCTACTTCACCACCGCCGCCGCATCCCACGCCGCCGTATTGGCGATGCAGGCACGCGAAGAAGGGGATGTCGGGGTGAGATCGTTGCAGGGTTAGGCACGTCACAACCCGCAAATTCCGTTAGGTCACGCTTGCCCCGCAGCATGGCTATGGACATGGTCTCGGCGGGCACTTTTGCGTGCCGCAATCTTCTGGGGGGGCCAGCCATGCATCACGTTGCCATAACTGGAACAGGGGTTTTCACGCCTTCTGCTGTCATCACAAATGACGAGCTGGTCGCAGCTTTCAACGCCTATGCCGATCGGTGGAATCTCGACAATGCTGCAGCGATTGCGGCAGGAAACCTCGCGGCCAAGACCTATTCATCAAGCGAATTTATCGTTGCGGCCTCGGGGATAAAGCGCCGCTATGTGCTTGACAAGGACGGCGTTCTTGACCCTGCCCGCATGTTTCCGCGTCTTGCCGCCCGTCCGGATGACCAGCCCGGATATATGGCCGAAATCGGTGTGGATGCGGCCCAAAAGGCCCTTTCCACCGCAGGTGTGAATGCCGCCGACATTGATCTGGTGATCTGTGCTGCGTCGAATATGGAACGCGCCTATCCTGCGATTGGCGTGGAAATTCAACAGCTTCTGGGCGCGGGTGGCTTTGCCTTCGATATGAATGTCGCCTGCTCAAGCGCGACCTTCGGCATCCAGACCGCCGCCGATATGATCCGTGCGGGGTCAATCCGCCGCGCCCTTGTGATCAATCCCGAAATCTGTTCCGCGCATCTGGAATGGCGCGACCGCGACTGTCATTTCATCTTTGGCGATGTGGCCACAGCGACCCTTCTGGAACGGGACGCAGACCTGCAAGTGCCCCATTTCAAGGTGCTCTCGACCCGATGTGCCACGCAATTCAGCAACAACATCCGCAACAACAACGGTTATCTGCGCCGCACCCACGACCAGATGGAAGACCGGCGCGATATGCAGTTCATGCAAAACGGGCGCAAGGTTTTCAAAGAGGTGCTGCCACTGGTCAGTGACCATATCGCGGCCCATCTGGCCGATACGAATATCGCCGCCACCGATCTGCGCCGCCTCTGGCTGCATCAAGCGAACAAGACGATGAACGATTACATCGGCAAAAAGGTACTGGGACGCGCGCCTGAACTGTCCGAACAGCCCAACATCCTGCAAGACTATGCAAATACATCATCGGCAGGTTCGATCATCGCGTTCTCACAACATTCCGATGACATGTTAGCCGGAGACAAGGGGCTGATCTGTTCGTTCGGCGCGGGATATTCTGTCGGGTCGGTGATTGTCGAACGCGGCGCGCGCGTGGCCTCATGAGGAGACCTGCCATGAAGACTGTTCTTGCCACTGCCCTTTTCTTGAACCTTTGCGCCTGTGGCGTTCCCTTTGTTCCGCTGGTCTAGGGCTAGCCGCTGACCCGCTGGTGCACGTCCTCGAGTGTTTCAACCCTTTCGGAATAGCGGTCTGTCAGCATGGCGTCGCGACCCCGTGTCATCACCGTGAATTTGGCAAGCTCTTCCATCACGTCAACAATCCTGTTGTACAGCGGTGATGGCTTCATCCGGCCGTTCTCGAATTCCTTCCAAGCCATCGGCACGGATGACTGATTGGGGATGGTAATCAACCGCATCCAGCGCCCCAGAATACGCATCTGATTGACTGTGTTAAAAGACTGCGACCCACCGCTGACCTGCATGACTGCCAGCGTCTTGCCCTGTGTCGGTCTGATCCCGCCAATGGGCGAGAGCGGCAACCAGTCGATCTGGGTCTTCATGATCCCTGTCATCGCGCCGTGGCGTTCGGGACTGGACCAGACCATGCCTTCGGACCAAAGTGCCAGTTCACGCAATTCCGCAACCTTGGGATGCCGTTCGGTGGCATCATCCGGTAATGGCAGCCCTGAAGGGTCAAAAAAACGCGTCTCACAGCCCAAGGCCTGCAGCACACGCGCCCCTTCCTCTGCGCAAAGACGCGAATAGCTGACATCGCGCAAAGACCCGTAAAGCAGCAAGATGCGCGGCGGGTGATCCGGCG
>CAYGMX010000534.1:0-2072 GCA_964351055.1 uncultured Loktanella sp.
TTCTGCAATCGCATCGATATCACCATATGTCAGGCCGATATCGTCCAGCTCGCGAGCTGTCAGTTTCGACAAAGAGTTGCGCGTGATGCGTGCATCGTTCCATGCTGCAACTGCTGCGAACATGTTGGTGAAGAAAGAGGAGACGCGGCCTGCGGCGATGCCGGAAGCGGGGCGTGTTGTGTCAAAAGCGGCCATAGCCAAAATCCTATAATGTTTGCTGCACCTGCAGCGTTTGTCTTGATGAGGGGCATCTAGGGGGGAAACCGTGCGGTGACTAGTGTCTTTTTAGCATGGGTCATATGCGTTTGTAGCATGCCTCATTTTTGTGCGCATTTTGTCACAAACCCTTTATTTATATGGGATTAATGGCGTCGCTTTTTCGGGGTGAGATGCCGCAAACAGACGACTTTTGCGCAAAGTGGTCAAAACTGTGGTGACGCAACACGCTTGGTCTTTGTTCGCGTTTTGTGCTAACGATAATGTGAAAATAAGAAAAAGAGGCGAGCAATGCGCGTTTTGGGGATTGATCCGGGCCTGCGGAACATGGGTTGGGGTGTGATTGAGGTCGCAGAGTCACGCCTGAGCCATGTCGCCAACGGCGTCTGCCGCTCGCAGGGCGATGACCTTGGGTCGCGTCTTTTGTCCCTTCACCAGCAACTGACCGCGGTTCTGGCGCTTTATCGTCCGGATGCCGCAGCGGTGGAACAGACCTTTGTCAACAAGGACGGCGCCGGCACGTTGAAACTGGGTCAGGCGCGGGGCATTGCGATGCTGGTGCCCGCGCAAGCCGGACTGATCGTTGGTGAATATGCCCCCAATGCCGTCAAGAAGGCGGTTGTCGGTGTCGGCCATGCCGACAAAGCCCAGATCGCGCATATGGTGAAGGTGCAATTGCCCGGTGTGCAACTGGCCGGACCGGATGCCGCCGATGCGCTGGCCATTGCGATTTGCCATTCCTTTCATGTCCAATCGGCAAGCAGCCTTGCGCAGGCGCTGGCGAGGGCCGGTGCATGATCGGCAAGATCGCAGGGCGGTTGGAGTATCGCGCGACCGACCACGTGCTGATCGATGTGCGCGGTGTTGGGTATATTGTCTATGTTTCGGACCGTGTGATGGCCGGATTGCCCCGAAATGGCGAAGCGGTGGCTTTGTTCACCGACCTTCTGGTCCGCGAGGACAATCTGCAACTCTTCGGATTTACGACCCTTGTGGAAAAGGAATGGCATCGCCTGCTGATGTCGGTGCAAGGGATCGGGGCCAAGGCCTCGCTCGCTATTCTGGGGACATTGGGTGCGGATGGCGTCAGCCGCGCCATTGCCTTGGGCGACTGGAACGCGGTTGCAAAGGCCAGAGGCGTCGGCCCCAAGACTGCGCAGCGTGTCACGATCGAACTGAAGGACAAGGCCCCCGGTGTGATGGCTATGGGCGGCGCTGTGGCGGATGCCATGGGTGACGAAGTGATCGAGGTCGCTGAGCCCGCCTCTATCCGGCGCATGGCCGACCCCAAAGGCAACCCTGCCACCGCTGAGGCGCTCTCGGCCTTGGGCAATCTGGGCTATGCCCCCGGTGAAGCGGCGGGTGCCGTCGCCGAAGCTGCGGGTGCTGCGCCAGAGGCGGATACGGCAACGCTGATCCGTGCGGCCTTGAAGCTGCTGGCCCCGAAAGGCTAGGGAAGAGGGATGGACCAGCCAGACCCGACCTTACGCCCCGCCCCGCAGCCGGAAGATGCCGACCGCGCCTTGCGTCCGCAAACACTCGATGCCTTCATCGGCCAGCATGCAGCCCGCGCCAATCTGTCGGTCTTTATCGAAAGCGCCCGCAGGCGCGGTGAAGCGATGGATCACACGCTGTTTCACGGCCCCCCCGGTTTGGGCAAGACAACGCTGGCGCAGATCATGGCCCGCGAATTGGGTGTGAATTTTCGGATGACCTCTGGTCCGGTATTGGCCAAAGCGGGTGATCTTGCCGCGATCCTGACCAACCTCGAGGCACGGGATGTCTTGTTTATCGACGAAATCCACCGCCTCAACCCTGCCGTGGAAGAGGTGCTTTATCCTGCGCTGGAAGACTTC
>CAYGMX010000535.1:0-2063 GCA_964351055.1 uncultured Loktanella sp.
TCGTGACACCGTCGATCACCGCGCGGGGGCTGCTGAACATGTCGGCGGTGGCTGGCACACCCGTCACACTTTACGGCTAGTCAAGAAATTGACTGCCATGCGCAAATTAGCTGCGGTAGTTCTTGCTGCGACATTTTAGCAGGCGTAACACTTTGCTCACCAAGTTTGGGGAGGAAGACCATGGGTTACGCGGACGTCTACAGCGCTTGGCAGAACGATCCTGAGGGATTTTGGATGGAGCAGGCCAAATCCATCGACTGGGTCACCCCGCCGACGAAAGCGTTGGATGACAGCAAGGCCCCGCTTTACAGATGGTTTACGGATGCCGAGGTCAACACCTGTTACAACGCCGTGGACCGGCATGTTGAAAACGGACGCGGCGATCAGGTGGCGATCATCTACGACAGCCCCGTTACCCATACCAAGCGCACGATCACCTATGCGGAATTGCAAATGCGCGTGGCATCGCTTGCCGGTGCCCTGCGCGCCAAAGGCATCGAAAAAGGCGACCGCGTCATCATCTATATGCCGATGATCCCCGAAGCACTCGAGGCGATGCTGGCCTGCGCCCGCCTGGGTGCGGTTCATTCGGTCGTCTTTGGGGGGTTCGCCGCCCACGAACTGGCTGTGCGGATCGACGATGCAACGCCCAAGGCGATCATCGCAGGATCATGCGGGATCGAACCGGGGCGCGTTGTGCATTACAAACCGCTGCTGGACGGTGCGATTGCAATGGCGCAGCACAAGCCCGATTTCACGGTGATCTTTCAACGCGAACAGGAAGTGGCAGCCCTGACCCCCGACCGCGACTATGACTGGCACGCCTTTCAGGCCGGTGTCGCCCCCGCCGAATGTGTGCCCGTCAAAGGCGACCATCCTGCCTATATCCTGTATACCTCCGGCACCACCGGCGCGCCCAAAGGCGTGGTGCGCCCCACCGCTGGCCATCTTGTGGCACTCAACTGGACCATGAAGGCGATCTACAACGTAGATCCCGGTGATGTGTTCTGGGCTGCGTCCGATGTGGGTTGGGTCGTGGGACATTCCTATATCTGCTACGCCCCGCTGATCCATGGCAACACCACAGTTGTGTTCGAGGGCAAACCTGTCGGCACGCCTGATGCGGGCACATTCTGGCGGGTGATCGAGGAACATAATGTGCGGTCGTTCTTTACCGCCCCCACCGCGTTCCGCGCGATCAAGCGCGAGGACCCAAAGGGCGAGTTGATCAAGGATTACGACATTTCCAGTCTGCGCGCGCTTTATCTGGCCGGTGAACGGGCCGATCCCGATACGATTGAATGGGCGCAGCGCGTGATGGGCGTGCCGGTCTATGACCATTGGTGGCAAACCGAAACCGGCTATACGATCGCGGGCAACCCCGCAGGGATCGAGGCGCTGCCCGTCAAGATCGGGTCGCCCACAGTGGCGATGCCTGGCTATGATGTGCAAATTCTGGACGAGGCTGGCCATCCGGTAAAACCCGGCGAACTGGGCGCAATCGCGGTCAAACTGCCGCTGCCCCCCGGCACCTTGCCGACGCTGTGGAACGCCGAGGACAGGTTCGTCAAATCCTACCTCACGACCTTCCCCGGCTTCTATGAGACCGGCGATGCGGGGATGATTGACGAAGACGGCTATCTTTATATCATGGCGCGCACCGATGACGTCATCAATGTGGCCGGCCACAGGCTTTCTACCGGTGCGATGGAGGAAGTGCTGGCAGGTCATCCCGATGTCGGCGAATGTGCCGTGATCGGTGTGTCGGATGAACTCAAGGGGCAATTGCCGATGGGATTTGTCTGCCTGAACAAAGGCTGCGAGACCACGCCGGAACAGATCATCAAGGACTGCATCGCGCGGGTGCGCGACACAATCGGGCCTGTGGCGGCTTTCAAACTCGTGGCCGTCGTGGACCGCCTGCCCAAGACACGGTCGGGCAAAATCCTGAGGGCAACAATGGTGAAAATCGCTGACGGTCAGGATTTCAAGATGCCCGCGACGATTGATGATCCCGCGATCCTTGATGAAATCAAGGCGGCACTGATCCCGATGGGGTATGC
>CAYGMX010000536.1:0-2057 GCA_964351055.1 uncultured Loktanella sp.
CATCATAGGTGGTCATCGGGTCTTCCTTTTCAAATGCGGGGCCGCCCAAAGGGCGGACTTAATGGCCAAGTGTCGGGCAACTTAAGGCTGAAAGCCGGATTCGATCACGTTGCACTCGTATTGCGGGCTATCCGAGAAAAAGCCGGGTTCGCCGGGGTAGATGAATTCGACAGGTGACATATCGATAATGTCGTCAGGGGTTGCGTCATCCCAAGCCAGACCGAAGAAGAACAGACGGTGTTTGTCGCTGACAAACTGGCGACCACTGCCTGCCTCGATCTCGTTGCCATCGGCATCAAGGGTACGGCCCTGAAATTCGGTATTGAGAAGCGTTTCACCGTCGATAACAGTGGTTTCGCCGGTCAGCATGTCAAAGCCGACGTTGCGCTCGATCCCGTCTTCGGTTTCGAGCATGAAGTCCCATGTATCCACCTGCTGTTCAAAAAGATCGGTCAGCGATGCAGGGTCTTCTGCAGGCGTAATCAGGGCTTCGTTGCCGGTGATCTTATAGGCTTCGACCCATTGGAATTCGTCATCGACCTTCTGGATGCTGAACACACCGCCTTGGGTCAAAAGCGCGATCCATTGGTCGCCCGGATTATCTGCTTCGCATTGCCAGACATTGATCATCACACAGCCCTTGTGCTGTACGGTCAACGTGGCGGTGCACCCTTCGGGCGCGGCAAAGCTTTGCTGGCCAACAACGGGTGTTGCGGCGGCAAGGGCTGCCAGAAATGTGAGAGGCTTGATCATTGCGGAACCTTTTCGGGTCATGGCTTTACTCGGCGGCCACGGTTACGGATTGTCCCAGATAATCAAGCATCGCCGTGGCGCAGTCACGCCCGTCGCGAATAGCCCAGACAACAAGCGAAGCACCGCGCACAATGTCACCTGCGGCAAAGACACCATCAAGGCTGGTGGCACCTGTGACAAAATCAGCCTTGATCGTGCCCCAACGGGTCACATCAAGACCCTCTACGCCCCAAAGCGTTGGCAAGTCTTCTGGTTCAAACCCCAGCGCCTTGATCACGATATCTGCGCCTTCGACATAATCCGCACCTGCAATCAGTTCGGGCGACTGGCGGCCCGTTGCATCCGGCGCGCCGAGGCGCATTTTCTGCACCTTCACACCTGTGACAGGATCGCCCTCGAAACCGTTGGGCGCAGAGAGCCAGACAAACTCGACACCTTCCTCTTCGGCGTTCTGGACCTCGCGTTGCGAACCGGGCATATTTGCCTTGTCACGGCGATAGAGGCATTTCACGCTTTCAGCGCCTTGGCGCACGGCCGTGCGTACACAGTCCATTGCCGTATCGCCACCGCCAATAACCACAACCCGCTTGCCAGCCGCGTTCAGTTCGCCGCTGTCGAACTCTGGCACATCGTCACCAAAGCTCTTGCGGTTGCTTGCCGTCAGATAATCAATCGCGTTCACGATCCCTTCGGCACTTGAATCTGGAAGGTCGCGGGTCTTGTAGACCCCTGTGGCGATCAGCACCGCATCATGTTTGCCGCGGATTGCATCGAAGGAAAGGTCTTCGCCCACATTGCAATTCAACACGAACTGCACGCCGCCATCCTCAAGCTGGGCCATGCGCTGCATCACGATATCTTTTTCCAACTTGAAGCCGGGGATACCATAGGTCAGCAGGCCGCCCCCGCGATCATACCGGTCATAGACGGTGACCTGCACACCTTGGCGGCGCAGCATATCTGCCGCCGCAAGGCCGCCAGGGCCAGCACCAATGATGCCAACGCTTTCCGTGCGTTCCACATGGGGGCGGATCGGCTTGACCCAGCCCTGTTCAAATGCGGTATCGGTGATGTATTTCTCGACAGATCCAATGGTCACAGTCCCGTGGCCGGATTGTTCGATCACGCAGTTTCCTTCGCACAGGCGGTCCTGCGGGCAAATGCGACCGCAGATTTCAGGAAAGGTGTTGGTCGCCTGACTGATTTCATAAGCCTCTTCCAACCGCCCTTCGGCAGTGAGACGCAACCAGTCGGGAATATTGTTATGGAGCGGGCAATGGGTCTGGCAGTAAGGCACGCCACAC
>CAYGMX010000537.1:0-1722 GCA_964351055.1 uncultured Loktanella sp.
GGGACGTCCTGCTGGCGCCCCCCAACCAGACCCCGTTCTATGGCGAACGCGGCGGGCAGACCGGCGACCGCGGCACCATGGCCAGCCTTGCCGGAATGCAGGCGACCGTCACCGACACCTCCAAACCGTTAGGGCGCCTGCACGCGCATCACGTCCGCATCGACGATGGCGAAGTCGCGGTCGGCGATACGGTCGAGCTCAAGGTCGATGCCGAGCGCCGTGACCGCGTGCGCGCCAATCACTCCGCGACGCACCTCGTCCACGCCGCGCTGCGCGGCCGCTTGGGCGAGCACGTCACCCAGCGCGGATCGCTGGTCGCAGAGGATCGCCTGCGCTTCGATTTCTCCCACCCGGTCGCGCTGACGCAAGAAGATATCGCCGCGATCGAAGCCGAGGTGAACGCCGAAATCCGCGCCAACGAGGTGGTGGGCACACGTCTGATGAGCCCCGAAGACGCGGTCGAGGCAGGCGCGCGCCAGCGCCTTCTGGGCCGCGGTTATCCGGCGCCACAGTCCAAGTTGACCGTAAAGTCCCATCAGGACGACATCCACGGCGGTGGTCGGGAAGTCCCAGTCTACCGAGGCGCGTTGCGGGACATAGGCGATGCGATCGCGCGCGCGCTCCACGTCACGACCGAAGACGGTCACTTCGCCCGAAACGCGCGGGATCAGCCCCAGCGCCGCCTTCAGAAACGTCGATTTCCCCGCGCCGTTCGGTCCCACGATGGCCGACATCGCGCCCTTGGGAAAGGTCGCATCCAGCGAGAACAGCGCCGGCTTTTCGCCGTAGGTTACGGTCAGTCCCCGCACCGCAAGCGGGCTGGCGGGATCAAGCGTCTGGCCACTGGTTATGCCCGTCAGGTCAAGCATCAGTTCGCCGCCAACAGGCCCTGCATTCCGCCCTCCGGTGCCGTGCCGCCAAGAGCGCGGGCGATGGTGGTGACATTGTGGTCGATCATCCCGATCCATGTGCCTTCATAGGTGCCGTCCGGGCCCATGGCGTCAGAAAACAACTCGCCGCCGATGGTAACGGTGTGGCCCTGTGCCGCCGCCCCTTCGATCAAGGCGCGGATGTTGCGATCCGAGACCGAGGATTCGACGAACACGGCCCGGATCTGGCGCTCCACCAACAGATCCACAAGGTCTCCGATGCGCTGGAGACCGGCTTCACTTTCGGTGGAAATCCCTTGAATGCCAATAACTTCGAACCCGTAAGTCCGCCCGAAATAGCGAAACGCATCATGGGCCGTCAACAGCACACGGGCGTCTTGCGGAACCGTTCCCAGCACCTCTTGCGAATAAGTGACCAAAGCGTCGATCTCGGCACGCAGTGCGGCGGCATTGGCATGCAGGGTGGCCGCGTCGTCCGGCAATTCCGTGGCGAGCACGCCTTCCACCTCATCGGCAACCTGCGCCCACAAAAGCGGGTCCATCCACACATGGGGATCGAAGCGGTCGGCATAAAGCTCGGAGCCAAGCAGGATATCGCGCGGAAGGGCGTCTGCTACGGAAACAACGGTGTTGGTTTCAGCCAGTTCCAACAGGAAATCTTCCATCTGGGCCTCGAGATACAGGCCGTGCCACAGCACGAGGTCCGCGCGCGCCGTGGCCACGATGTCAGAACGGGTCTGGCGATAGGAATGTGGATCGACACCCGGCCCCATCAGCGCATGCACCTCGACCAGATCGCCGCCCACCTGCCGGGCGGTGTCGGCGATCCTGC
>CAYGMX010000537.1:1732-2057 GCA_964351055.1 uncultured Loktanella sp.
GGTAACAGCGACGGCGAGGGGACGCATGGGGTTAGCTCCGATAGGTGACTCCCTGCAATATGCGACCCATTCGCAAAAGGTCAAGGTAATTGCGAACGGATCGCAATTTGCGCCTGACCTAGCTCATGTAATGTAACCCCCTGAACTGGCTTCGTAATTCCGCTGTCTCGGGGGCAAAATCCTCCGGGGTCGCACTGTTGAGCGCCCGCGCGATCAGGGACGCGAGGCGATCGATATCTTCGGGCCTGCGCCCGACGCCCCAGCGGACAAGCTCGGGCGTGCCGAAGCGGATGGTCGGCGCATAAAGCCCGATCGGCTGATAGCC
>CAYGMX010000538.1:0-2049 GCA_964351055.1 uncultured Loktanella sp.
GGGGCGCCTGCCTCGAATGCGGCCTGCGAGGGGCGGTTGGCGCGCATCTCTTCACTGGCGGCCAGACGCGCACTGAGCGGCAGGTCGGGATAGCCAGGCGCGCCGATCGTCCAATACACCCCGAAGCTGAGCGCAAGCACCAGCGCACCGACGATCAAGGACAACGCGCGCGTCGGGGCTGTGCGGGTCAGCGGGCCACCGGTTGCCTTGTTGGCAGTCAGCAGGCGGCGGGCGACTTCGGCGCGGGCGCGCTCTGCCTCGTCCGCCTCCAGCAGTTCGCGTTCAAGATCGCGGTCGATTTCATCCAGTTGGGCGCGATAGATGGCGATGTCGGGGTTGTCATCATCCACCGGTTTCGGCCGCAACAGCGGTGTCACCATCACCGCACAGACAGCCAAGGCCAAAACCGCACATACAACCCAAAATATCATCGGTTCCCACTTTCCATTGCCGCAATCACATAACCACCTCGGCGGGCGGTGAAAAGGGGTTGCGACCCTGTGGCCAATCACGACATTTTCAGGCATGTCGTAAAACGCGATACATACGCCGCTGTGAGTATCCACTTGGGTTCGCGTCCAGTCCAGATAGGATGCGCGGGCCTGCCCTGCACACTCAAGGATTCTGGGACCCGATGAAACGATATTCCGCCTTTGCCGTCGCCCGAGAGGCGATGCGCCAACACACCGGCTGGGGCCGCGCCTGGGCCAAGCGAGAGCCCAAGAAAAAATATGATGTCATTATCGTGGGGGCTGGCGGGCATGGCTTGGCCACGGCCTATTACCTTGGCAAGAATTTCGGGATCACCAATGTGGCGATCCTTGAAAAGGGCTGGCTTGGCGGCGGCAATACGGGGCGCAACACCACCATCATCCGCTCTAACTACCTGCAAGACCCCTCGGCGGCGATTTATGAAAAGTCGCGCAGCCTATATGAAACCATGAGCCAGGATCTCAATTACAATGTGATGTTCAGCCCGCGCGGCGTGATTATGCTGGCGCAAACCCAGCATGAAATCCGCGGGTATCAGCGCACGGCCCATGCCAATGCCTTGCAGGGCGTCAAAACCGAATGGATCGGTCCAGAGCGCGTTAAGGAACTGTGCCCGATCATGAATATCGATGGACCGCGCTATCCGGTGCTGGGGGGGCTCTATCAGGCACGCGGCGGCACCGCGCGGCATGATGCGGTTGCTTGGGGTTATGCCCGCGCCTGTTCGGATATGGGCATGGATGTGATCCAGCAATGCGAAGTCACCGCCGTGCGCCAGCAGAACGGCAAGGTCGTGGGCGTTGATACCTCCAAAGGGCCGATTGATTGCGACAAGTTGGGGATGGTCGTGGCAGGCCATTCGGGCGTGCTCGCGAAAATGGCGGGTTTCCGGCTGCCGATTGAATCGGTCGCCTTGCAAGCGCTCGTATCAGAGCCGATCAAGCCCTGCATGGACGTGGTTGTCATGGCCAATACCGTGCATGGCTATATGTCCCAGTCCGACAAGGGCGAGATGGTGATCGGCGGCGGCACCGACGGCTATAACAACTACACCCAGCGCGGGTCTTTCCACCATATCGAGGAAACCGTGCGCGCCTTGGTCGAAACCTTCCCAATGATCGCGCGACTGAAGATGCTGCGTCAATGGGGCGGGATCGTGGATGTGACGGGCGACCGCTCTCCGATCCTGTCGAAAACCCCGGTCGAAGGCGTGTTCGTCAACTGCGGTTGGGGCACCGGCGGGTTCAAGGCGATCCCCGGATCAGGCTGGGCCATGGCCGAACTGATGGCCAAGGGCGCGTCGCCTCTGACCGAAGAATTCAGCATGTACCGTTTCCGCGAAGGCAAATTCATCGACGAAAGCGTTGCAGCAGGGGTGGCCCATTGATGCTGTCCGCTCTCGTGAACCGGCAAGGGGCTGCGGCTCTATTCGATAAATTCGTCGTCCGCGCTATTGGGCGGGCCATTGCGGACGCGGTCGACAATCATGAAGATGATTGCCGCGCTCAACACGCCCCCGATGATGATCAGCAAGAGTTCCATGCCACCACTCTATCC
>CAYGMX010000539.1:0-2044 GCA_964351055.1 uncultured Loktanella sp.
GATCGTGCAGTGGTTCGGCCCATCCGGGTTTCGGACACGAACACACGAAATCGACATCCGCGTCGGCGGTGTTTGGCGATTTGACATGATTGCGCCGGATGGAACGGTCTTCTCGAACCGCATGGCGTTTGTCCGCATCGAGCCGCCGCGCGTGATTGAATTCATCCATGGTGCCGACCGTGAAGACGATCCTCACGCCTTCCGGATGCTCGTCACCTTCGATGCACAGGACAATGGCAAGACGGCCGTCACCTTCCGCCAGATGCATCCGACAGCAGAACGCTGCGCCATCGTCATAGGATTTGGTGCCGTAGAATTCGGCGCGCAGACTTGGGACAAGTTTGCCGCGTATGTTGCAGGGCAGCGCGACGTCACGGCGGTGTCGGGCCAGTGACCCGGACTGGAAACAGGTGAACGCCGTGGTGGATTTGCAGGGGCCGGTGTCCACGCTCCCTCCCGCAAAGCCGCGACGATCCGCTGCCTAAAGCTGCCTGATCTTCAGCGTCGCCAGCCTGTTTTCGTCCTTGCTCAGCACCTCGAAACGGAAACCGTGGAACGAGAAAACCTGCCCCTCGACGGGGATCATCTGCGCTTCGTGGATCACAAGTCCCGCTACCGTATTGGCCTCGTCGTCGGGCAGGTTCCAGTCGTGGGCGCGGTTGAGGTCGCGGATCGTCATGGACCCGTCAACAATATACGCCCCGTCTGCCGTGGCTGCGATCTGGTCTTCTTCGTGATCATCGAACTCGTCGGCGATTTCGCCCACGATCTCTTCAAGAATATCCTCAAGCGTAATCAGCCCCTGCAACCCGCCATATTCATCGACCACCAGCGCAAAATGCGTCTTGCGCTTGAGAAAGTTGCGCATCTGGTCATCCAGCGTCGTGGTTTCCGGCACGAAATAGGCAGGCATCGCGACCTTCATCACATCAAAGGCATCCAGCCCTTGGGCGCTGCCCGCATCGCCCCCCAGCAGCTTGTGCATGGCGCGCAACAGGTCCTTGGCGTGGATCACACCGACGATGTTTTCCTGCTCGTCGCGATACAGCGGCAACCGCGTGTAGGGGCTGGTCAGGATCTGCGCCAGAATATCCTGCGGGGGCAGGGCTGCATCGACCATTTCGATCTGCGAGCGATGCAGCATGATTTCCTCGACCGCACGTTCGTTCAGATCAAGCGCGCCAAGAATCCTGTCGCGGTCCTCTTTTTGCACCAACCCTTCGGAATGGCCCAGTTGCAGCGCGCCCGCGATTTCCTCGCGGACGGCAAGGATATTGCTGTCAGGATCAGTGCGGACGCCAAAGACGAACAGCACACCCCGGACCAGATAACGCACTGCCGCGACGATGGGCGAAAACACGAAAACGATCAGGGCGATGGGGCGCGCGACGCGCGCGGCCACGGCCTCTGGATAGGTGATCGCCAGCGTCTTGGGCAGCACTTCGGCAAAGATCAGAACCAGCAAGGTCATAATCAGTGTCGCCGCCGCCACACCGTTCTGGCCGAAAATCTTGGTCAGGACTGCGGTCGCCAGCGAGGTCGCCATGATATTGACCACGTTGTTGCCCAACAGGACCGACCCGATCAGCCGTTCGTTGTCTTCAGTGATCTTGAGCGCCTGACCCGCGCCCTTGGAGCCCTTGTCGGCGGCAGAGCGTAACTTGCCCCGCGATGCGGCGGTCAGCGCCGTTTCCGAGCCAGAGAAGAAGGCCGACAGGATGAGAAGGATAACAATGGCGCCGGCTGTTAACCAGAATGCGGCATCGAGGGGTGCGGTGTCCATCAGGTGCTTTCAAGGAATATAGTGGCAGTTATGTAATGTCTGTCTGTCAGCTTCAAGTCCTGGTCGCTTTCGCCAATGGATGATGTTCCAGAACAAGCTCTTTGAGGCGCTCGTCAAGGACATGTGTGTAAATCTGCGTCGTCGAGATATCAGCATGTCCCAGCAGCTGCTGAACAACCCTCAGATCCGCACCGTTTTGCAAGAGGTGAGACGCAAAGGCATGGCGCAATACATGTGGCGAGACATTCGACGGATCTAGCC
>CAYGMX010000540.1:0-2043 GCA_964351055.1 uncultured Loktanella sp.
ACATTGCGCAGCTGTATTTCGGCCATGGCACGCCCCCTTGCATACGTTTGCAAAAACTTTCGCCTGATTCCGCCTATCTCGCAAGCACTAAAGCAGGATGTGCATATTTCTTTGGTGGTAAATGGCAAAATGCTTGCGTCGCAATGAGCCTTCGCGCTTAACTTGCAAACGTATGCAAAGGCTGATGCGATTCGCAAGCAGCCCATATCAAACCGGACAATAACCGGACCAAGAGAACAACTGGGAGGTTCTTAAAATGAATATGTTGAAATCCGCTCTGCTCGGGACCGCCGTTGTTGCCTTGAGCGCGACAGGTGCCCTTGCCTGCGAGGTCGATGGCCGCGTCAGCATCATCGGCAACGAATTCCCCGCAATCCAGACTGTCGCAGCCAATGCTGGGGCCTGTACCGGTATCGACTTTTCGTCGAACCTGACTGCGGACCACCAGACACTCAATGTGGCCGGTATGTCAGGCAATCCGGCAGAATATACCACCGCGATTGTTGCAAACTCGTCCATTGTGGCGTTGATCAACGAAGATGTTATTCGCCCGCTTGACGATCTTGTGGCCGCATATGGCGCAGACATTCCCGCGCAGCAGTTGATTACCGTGGACGGCAAGATCATGGCGGTCGCCTTTATGGCGAACGCGCAGCACCTTGTTTATCGCTCTGATGTGCTGGAGCGGGTGGGACTTGACGTACCAACATCCTACGAAGAGGTGCTTGCCGCTGCCGAAGCGATCCGCGCTGCGGGCATTATGGAATACCCTGTCGGTGGCGCCTATGCCGCCGGTTGGAACCTCGCACAGGAATTCACCAACATGTACATCGGCACAGGCGGTGAATTCTTCAAACCCGGCACAGCCGAAGTGAGCATCAACAACGCCCAAGGCGTTGAAGCGCTTGAGATGATGAAAGCGCTGACTGAATACATGAACCCCGATTTCCTGACCCATGACAGCAACGCGACTTCGGCAGAATGGGAAGCAGGAAATGTTGCCCTCATGAACATGTGGGGCAGCCGGACAGGCGTGCTGATGGACGCTGAAGGCTCCGAGCCTGTCGTCTATGAAAACACGATGGTATCTGGACCACTTACCGTTGGTGATAGCGGCACGCCTGCCACGACACTCTGGTGGGACGGCTGGACCGTTGCCAAGAACATCAGCGATGAGGACGCCGCGGCCACCTTCATTGCGATGGCAAACGGCGTGTCACCCGCGATCCTTGATGACACCACGATGGGACAGGCTGTGTGGCTGATGGAAGGTTATGAACCTGCCCCCGTCAACGAAGGCGTGCTGGCGTCAGTCGCGGCAGGGTCCACCCCTTACCCGATGCGCCCGTTCCAAGGGCTGTTGCACACCGCAATGGGTGACAATATCGCCGACTTCCTGCAAGGCAACGAAAGCGCCGAACAAGCACTGGCGGACATCGAAGCAGCCTATACAGCCGCTGCAATCGAAAAAGGGTTCCTGCAGTAAGGACCATCGGGGAAGGCGGCCACCGCCTTCCCGCTTCTCTCCTTCGGGGCAAAACACATGAAACACGCATCTTTCTTCTGGTTTGTCCTGCCCTCTTCGCTGATGATGCTTTTGTTCATTGCCTTCCCGATCGTTTCGGTCGTGACGCAATCGCTCTACCAAGCCCACGAACAGGTCATCATCGAAGTTGAAAATTGCGGCCCGTTTGGCTGCACTACCGAAACCGCCGTTGACACAGACGCCACCGCCGCATTGCGCGAGGCAGAGCCGCTGGGCCAATGGGCCGGACTGAATATTTACAAGGACCGCAACCACCTTGCCGTGGATGAAGTGACCGCCGCATGGATCAGCGCCGACGGTTTGCCCGACTTTGGCCGCGCGCTGATGAACCTGCCTTTTTACAAGGCCATGGCCTTTACCTTGACCTACACGGCCATTGTGACCCCGCTGACGATCATTCTTGGGTTTGTCATCGCGATCACGGTCAATGCCGTGGCACGGAGCCTGCGCGGGCCGACAATCTTTTTCTCGCTTTTGCCGATGATCGTCACGCCGCT
>CAYGMX010000541.1:0-1133 GCA_964351055.1 uncultured Loktanella sp.
CGAAAATCGACCGGGCCGAGTTGCCGGGGCAGATGAACAAGACCCTATATGGCATGTCAGGCTCTTTTCGAATGAAGGTCAGGTCGGTGGGATTTCGACATAAATCCGGGCGTCCCTGGCAGCAGTCCCGCAGGAATCCGTCCAGCAGATCGCTCAGGCCCGAGGGTCTAGCCCCATAGCGCAGGGAGGTTCCCGCGCGGCGTTGCGTGATCATCCCCGTCGCCAGCAGCGTCGCCAGATAGGGCGACAGGGTATTGGCTTTCATCCCCAGCGCCTCGGCCACTTCGCCCGCCGGAACCTCGTCGGGGTAACGGCGCAAAAGCAGGCGCAGGACCGACAGGCGCTGCGGATGGGCAAGGGCGGAGAATCGGTTGGCGTAATCTATTTCCATAATTCAGGAAAAACGGAAAAACTGGTCGAGGTCAAATGAAGGTTCCATGACAGCCCCGGGAACGGCGCCATCCGCTTGCATTCCGGGCCAAACCCGACAAAAACACACGGGATCATGGCCCGCCCGTTCCGCATCCCCTCGCCGCTCCGACTCGGCACGCTAGCATGGCTTGCGGCGGGGGTGTGCCTGTTGCCGATGGCCGCCGTCGCCATCGCCGCAGCGTCCGGCGGGATCGAAACCTTCAGCCGCCTTGCCGGGACTGTCCTGCCACGCTTCGCGGGCACCACCGTGTTGCTGATCGTGCTCGTCGGCACCGGCACCGCCGTGATCGGAACCGGGGCGGCATGGTTGGTGACGGCCACGCGCTTCCCCGGGCGGCGCATGCTGGAAATCGCCTTGGCCCTGCCGCTGGCCTTTCCGGCCTATGTGCTGGCGTATGCCTATACCGACTTCCTCGACCATCCCGGCCTTGTGCAAAGCACCCTGCGTGACCTCACGGGCTGGGGTCCGCGCGACTACTGGTTTCCCGAGATCCGGTCACTGGGCGGCGCGGCGGTGATGCTGACCCTCGTGCTGTATCCCTATGTCTACCTGCTGACCCGCGCCGCGTTCCTGCAACAAAGCGCCACCGCCTATATCGCCGCGCGCACCCTCGGGTCGGGCCCGTGGCGCGCCTTTGCCCGCGTCTCCCTGCCCATCGCCCGCCCCGCCATCGCGGGCGGCGTCTTGCTCGCCCTGATGG
>CAYGMX010000541.1:1143-2038 GCA_964351055.1 uncultured Loktanella sp.
CTTGCCGCGCTGGAACGCCGCCAGCGTCGCAACCAGCGCCAGCACGGCGCCGGCCGCCGGTTCGAGGCGATGCAGGCGGCGCACCTGACCGGTTGGCGCGCCGTGGGCGCCGTCACCTTCTGCGGCCTGCCCGTAGCGCTTGGCTTCGTTTTGCCGGTCATCCTGCTTCTCACGCTCGGCTGGGACAGTTTCGACAACCTGCTGACCGACCGCTACCTGCGCTTCCTGCGCAACTCCGTCATCCTCGCCTCGGTCGCGGCGGCGATCACCGTGACCTTCGCCGTGCTCCTGGGGTTCAACGCGCGCCTGCATCCGACCCGCGCGGCCAAGGCGGCGGTGCGGGTGGCAGGCCTTGGCTACGCGGTGCCGGGTGGTGTGATCGCCGTGGGCCTGCTCGTGCCCTTCGCGGCCTTCGACAACGCCCTCGATGCGCTGATGGAGGCGCGCTTCGGCATTGATACCGGGCTGCTGATCACCGGCTCCATCTGGCTCTTGGTCGCGGCCTACGCGGTGCGCTTCATGGCCGCCGCATTAAGTGCCTATGATGCGGGTTTGAGTACCATCAACCCGAATGTGGACGCCGTCGCCCGCACGCTGGGGCGCACCCCGCGCGGCATGCTCAGCGGCATCCACCTGCCGATCCTGCGGCCGTCCATCC
Organism: uncultured Loktanella sp.; assembly: GCA_964351055.1. GTDB lineage: Bacteria > Pseudomonadota > Alphaproteobacteria > Rhodobacterales > Rhodobacteraceae > Yoonia. Next base: position 1,802 of record CAYGMX010000541.1, read on the forward strand.
TGACCGGGCTGCTGATCGTTTTCGTCGATGTGATGAAGGCATTGCCCGCCACGCTAATCATGCGGCCGTTCAACTTCGACACGCTGGCGGTGCAGGCCCACCGCCTTGCCGCCGATGAGCGTCTGTCCGAGGCGGCGGTGCCATCGCTGGTCATCGCCGCCGTCGGTCTATTGCCGGTGGTGTTGCTGTGCCTCAGCCTCGGAAGCGGCCAAACCGCAAGGCGGTTCGTGCCGGAGC
>CAYGMX010000542.1:0-2037 GCA_964351055.1 uncultured Loktanella sp.
GGATGGATTTCACAGTAGACATTCAATTCGCGCAGGCGGCGGGCGATCAACTGGGTGACCTGACTGCCGAAATCAATGATCAAAAGGTGTTCGTGGGTGCTGTTTTCCATGCCGCTTCGGTAAAGCCAGAGCCACAGCAGCGCAAGAGGCGGCAACCACTTTCCCCGACCATATCGGGCGAAATCGTGTTAGGATTGCTGCATTGAAAGCGGAGTTTTGAAATGCAGATATTTGAACACACACTGGCCCGGGTTGCGGTTTGGAACCTCGCGGGCTTTGGCGGTATCGATCACGACCGCATGAAACGGCAGGCCGAGGGCCTTGCGCTCTTGGATGCAGAGCTTGTGACGCTGGTGGAGGTGAACCCTGTCAGCTATATCGACGCGCTCGCCGCAGAGATCGGCACCTATGGACTGCATTACGATACGACGATCCTGCCGCAACCCGGCGGGCTGCATATCGGGTTCTTGCACAAGAAGGGGGTGAGTGTGACGAATCCCCGCTTTGTTCCGGGGTCCGAAGGGGCCTATGTGACGGGGCGCCGCGCGATCGCTGTTGACATCAAGATGGGCAAGTTTTCGGCGCTTTTGCTTGGGGTCCACCTCAAATCAGGCCGTGACAAGCCAGAGCAGGCCTTGCGCGACACGCAATGCATCGCGATCGGCAACTATATAACAACCTTGCGCAATACCGCAGGTTTCAAGCGCAAGGCGATCTTGCTGATGGGGGATTTCAACATGATCCCCGGTCAGGATGTGAGCAATTTCCATCACCTTGGCGGCGATGATCTGATGGATTTTGTGTCGTCATGGGACTTGCAAGACCGCTTTAGCCATATCCTTGACAAGGGGCGCGCCAACCTGCTGGACGGGTTTGCGGTTTCGCGCACCTATGCCACGGATTATGTGCGCGGCTCTTTGCGTTTGTTTCCAATGCACTGGACGATGGACATGGGGCGCGAAAGGTTCAAGGATGAAGTTTCGGACCACCTTCCTTTTGTCGCCAGTTTTCGGGTGTTCTGAAGGCGCATGTCGTTTTCGCGCCTGAAGGGGCGTAAATACGGTAAGGCGGGGCCGTGTCGCGCGGTATCAAGCAGCCAAACAGCTTGTCGAGGGGAGCACTCATGTCGGATGCACAGGTCAAAGAAGGTCGGCGCGCCCGTGGCGGCGGCGGGGCTGCGCGCCGCGCAGAGCGAACCGCTGTCAGCATTGACACCGCCAAGTATATCGAACGCAATATTCCCAACTACGAGGTGCTGTCAGAAGAGGCGCTGACGCTGATCGAGACCAATGCAGAAACGGTCTTGGCCGAGATCGGGGTCAACTTTGTCGACAATCCCGATGCCCTTGCCCGCTGGAAAGCGGCTGGCGCCGAGGTTGAAGGCGAGCGCGTGCGCATCCCGCGCGGGCTGGCCCGCAAGCTGTGCGCAACGGCGCCTTCTGTTTACACACAACATGCCCGTAACCCCGACCGCAATGTGGTTGTAGGCGGCAAAAACCTTGTGCTTGCACCGGTTTACGGCCCGCCTTTCGTGCGGGACGCCGCTGGTGGCCGCCGCTATGCGACGATGGCGGATTTCGAAAAATTCGTGAAACTGGGCTATATGTCCAAGTGGCTGCATCATTCGGGCGGCACCGTCTGCGAACCCACCGATATTCCGGTCAACAAACGCCATCTGGATATGCTGCTGGCGCATATGATCTATAGCGATAAACCCTTCATGGGGTCGGTTACCGAACCAAGCCGCGCGCAGGACAGCATCGAGATGTGCGAGATCCTCTTTGGTGCGGATTTCGTGCGCGACAACACGGTCATGACGTCGCTGATTAACATCAACTCGCCGTTGACCTTTGACAGCACGATGATGGGCGCGCTGGAAATCTTTGCAGCCCATAACCAGGCCTCAATCATCAGCCCGTTTATCGTGGGTGGTGCGATGGCGCCGGTTTCGGTGGCGGGTACGCTGACGCAGGTTCTGGCCGAGGTGCTGGCAGGTGTCGCCTATAGCCAGATCATTCGCCCCGGATCGCCCGCGAT
>CAYGMX010000543.1:0-2037 GCA_964351055.1 uncultured Loktanella sp.
GTTAAAGTCTTGCCGCAAGGCAAAGGCAGGCCGGAGCGAGATTGCGGCTGACAATATGACAACCCTGCCCCCCCATCCTGATCTGAAACTGATCCTTGGCTCTGGCTCGCCCCGGCGGCTGGAGCTTTTGGCACAGTTGGGTTTGACGCCTTTTGCGGTGCGTGCCCCCGATATCGACGAGGATGTGCGCAAGGGCGAGTTGCCGCGTGACTATGTCAATCGGATTGCGGCCGAAAAGGTGGCGGCTGTCCAAGCCGCAGATGATGAAGTTGTCCTCTGCGCCGACACGACGGTGGCGCTGGGTCGGCGCATCATGGGCAAACCTGCCGATGCAGCCGAGGCAGCAGCGTTCCTTTTCGCCCTCTCGGGTCGCCGCCACAAGGTGATCACGGCCTTGGCTGTGAAGCGGGGCGACAGGATATGGCACAAAGACGTGCAAAGCACGGTCGCCTTCAAGCAGTTGTCGGACACGGAAGTGAATGCTTACCTTGCCTCGGGCGATTGGCGGGGAAAAGCGGGCGGCTATGCGATCCAAGGACCGGCGGGCGCTTTCATCCCATGGATCAACGGCTCTTATACCGGTATCGTCGGTTTGCCACTGACGGAAACAGCGGGTCTGCTCATAGCCGCTGGCATCATATTGCACGGGGGAACCCCATGAAGGGCCGCACGATCATTCTGGACCACATCGGCGATGTGGAAGCAGCCGCCTATCTGGTCGATGGCAAGCTGGACGATATCCTGATCGATCATCTGGATGCCCCGCGCCCCGGTGCGATTTTTCGCGGAATCTGCGACCGGCCGATCAAGGGCCAAGGGGGCATGATGCTGCGCCTGCCCGACGGCGAAACGGCTTTTCTGCGCCAAGGCAAAGGGCTGCGCCCCGGTCAGGCGATGCTGGTTCAGGTCACGGGCTACTCCGAGGCGGGCAAAGCGGTGCCCGTCACCGACCGGGTGCTGTTCAAAAGCCGCTATGCGATTGTGACGCCCGGCAAACCGGGGTTAAATATCTCGCGCCAGATCACGGATGAAGACACCCGCGATGAACTCTTGGCGCTTGCGCATGAGGTTTTCGACAGCCAGCACGGGCTGATCCTGCGATCCTCTTGCGAAGGGGCGGATGACACTGAAATCGCGGAGGATATCGTGGCGATGCTATCGCTGGCCGATGCGGTGCTTGCGGATGCCGAAGGCAGCACGCCAGAAGCCCTGACCGAAGGCGACGGGCCGCATACGCTGGCATGGCGGGATTGGACGGGTGCTGCCGAGATTGTGACAGAGGCAGGTGCCTTTGCCGAACATGGCGTGCTGGACCAGTTGCACCAGCTTGGCAGCCCGATGGTCCCTTTGGGCGAAGGAACCATGTATGTGGAACCGACGCGCGCCTTGGTCGCTGTGGATGTAAACACTGGCAACGATACCTCTCCTGCGGCGGCCCTCAAAGCCAACCTGGCCGCGGCGCGTGCGCTGCCTCGGGCTTTGCGTGTGCGCGGGCTTGCTGGACAGATCACTGTTGATTTCGTGTCCATGTCCAAGGCCCACCGCAAACAGGTGGAACAATCCCTGCGTGCCTCTTTCAAGTCCGATCCGATTGAAACCTCGCTGGTCGGCTGGACTCCCATGGGGTTGTTCGAGTTGCAGCGCAAACGCGAACGCCCGCCCTTTCCGGCAGCTCTGCTAGAGGATCTTTGATGGCCTGCCCGATCTGCGACAAACCGACCGAAACCGCCTTTCGGCCCTTCTGTTCAAAGCGCTGCGCCGATATCGATCTAGCGCGCTGGTTCAGCGGCAGCTATGCCATTGCAGCGGATGATCCCGAAGATGCCGAAGAACTTGAAAACCAGTTACGCCAAGCGGATACAGACAAACCGCATTAGTGCATGATTTTGGTGCACTTCCCTCTGGACACCCTCACCCGCCACGTCTAAAACCCCGCTACCCGACGATGTGCTGAAGCACAAACGTCCCGGTGCCCGGGTAGCTCAGGGGTAGAGCAGTGGATTGAAAATCCTCGTGTCGGTGGTTCGATTCCGCCCC
>CAYGMX010000544.1:0-2030 GCA_964351055.1 uncultured Loktanella sp.
TTGTCGTACAGGGCGACGGCGCGGAGTGACCGGCTGTCGTCGACGGCGGCGGCCCCTTCCGTGGTGTTGAAGACTAGCGCGATGTGCCCATCTTTGAGCCGGTCAACAATGGTCAGCCCGCCTTCGTAGACTTTGTTCACCACTTCGCAATCAATTTCATTTTCAGTGAGCCATGCAGCGGTGCCGCGCGTGGCCACGATCTTGAAACCCAGAGACAGGAGGATTTTTGACGCATCGACCATATCGGCGGTCTTGTCATCGTCCTTGATCGAAATGAACACAGTGCCTTCATTGGGAAGGTTCGTACCTGCGCCCATCTGCGCCTTGAGAAAGGCGCGGGGGAATGACCTGTCCCAGCCCATCACCTCACCGGTGGAGCGCATTTCGGGTCCAAGGATCGTATCGACACCGGGGAAACGGGCAAAGGGCAGCACGGCCTCTTTGACGCTGAACCACGGTGTTTTCGGGTCGGCAAGGGTAAAGGCATCGCCCAAGGGCAGCACGTCCATCGGGTTTTCGGTGACCGGATAGGGCGCGCGCAGCGGGAAGTTGGATAGCGGCTCGCCCGCCATCAGACGCGCGGCGATGGACGCGATGGCGCTGTCGGTGGCTTTGGCAACGAATGGCACGGTGCGGGAGGCGCGGGGGTTTACCTCGATCAGATAGACGGTTTCGTCTTTCACGGCGAACTGGATGTTCATCAGGCCCACGACGTTCAGCGCCTTGGCCAGTTTTTCTGTTTGCGCGCGGATTTCCGCGATCATCGCATCTGACAGGGAATAGGGCGGCAGGGAACAGGCGCTGTCGCCGGAGTGGACGCCGGCCTCTTCGATGTGCTGCATGATGCCAGCGACATGGGTGGCGGTGCCATCGGAGAGGCAGTCAACATCAACCTCGACCGCACCCGACAGGTAGCTGTCCAGCAGAACGGGGCTTTTGCCGGAAACGACCACCGCCTCGGAGATATAGCGGCGCAACTGGTCCATATCGCGCACGATTTCCATGGCACGGCCACCCAGAACAAAGGACGGGCGGATCACAAGGGGAAAGCCGATGCCTTCGGCGATGTCGAGCGCCTGTTGGTCGGTCGAGGCGATCCCGTTCACAGGCTGGCGCAGCCCCAGTTTCTGCACAAGCTGCTGGAACCTTTCACGGTCTTCGGCCAGATCAATGGCGTCTGGGGTGGTGCCAAGGATCGGAATCCCCGCTTCGTGCAGTGCATTGGCAAGTTTCAGGGGTGTTTGCCCGCCGAATTGGACGATGACACCGTGGAGGACACCATTTTCCTGTTCGACCCGCAGAATTTCCATCACATGTTCAAACGTCAGCGGTTCGAAATAGAGCCTGTCAGAGGTGTCATAATCGGTGCTGACCGTTTCGGGGTTGCAGTTGATCATGATGGTTTCATAGCCCTGATCGGTCAGGGCGAAACAGGCGTGACAGCAGCAGTAATCGAATTCGATCCCCTGCCCGATCCGGTTCGGACCGCCACCCAGTATGACGACCTTCTTGCGGTTGGAGGGGCGCGCCTCGCATTCGACCTCGCCCATCACGGGCGTTTCGTAGGTGGAATACATATATGGAGTCTGCGCTTCGAATTCCGCGCCGCAGGTGTCGATCCGCTTGAACACGGCGACAACGCCAAGGTTCTGGCGCGCCCGGCGAATGTTGTCTTCGGTCCTTCCGGTCAGCTTGGCAAGGCGCGCATCGGTAAAGCCCATCATCTTGATCGCGCGCAGATCGCTTTCGATGACGGGCAGGCCGTTCTTGCGGATCACGGCCTCGGCCTCGATAATTTCGCGGATGCGGGCAAGGAACCACGGATCGAACTTTGTTACGGCGTGAATGGCGACTTCGGACAGGCCGTGGCGCATCGCCTGCGCGATGACGCGAATGCGGTCGGGTGTCTGCTTGGCCAGTGCTTTGGTGATCGCGGCGGCGTCAGGCGCGCCAGGAATGTCGATTTCGTCAAAGCCGGTCAGGCCGGTTTCAAGCGAGGCCAGCGCCTTTTGCATGGATTCGTGGAAGGT
>CAYGMX010000545.1:0-2029 GCA_964351055.1 uncultured Loktanella sp.
TCTTCCCCCAGCCACTGCCGGACCTGATTGGCTGGCAGAAGTTCTGCAAAGAATCCCGCGCCCAGCAAGGCGATCAGGACACGCGGTGCGGTAAATGCAAAAGTGTCAACCGATGCCTGATAAGATGCTTGCCGCCACTGTGTGTTGGGCAGCTTGAGCCACAGCCAGACTGCCGCCGCACCGATCACGATGGTCCCGATGATGATGTTCATATGTTGCGTTCCCGCCAGAACAGACGGACCGCAAGGCCTAGCAGAATGGGGATGGGAAGGCTCAGCAAATACCTTGTCCAAACCAGATCGGCGGGCAGAAACGAGAATTCCCAAATCAGGGTGCGGTTCAGCCCCAGAAGGCTCCACCCGGAAATAAACGCGACCATGGCACCCAGATCCGCACCCGCTGCACCAAGGCCTGCGGCGATGGGAAAGGTCATCATCGGCCCGCCGGGAAGTGCCGCACCGCAAAAAACCGCAATGACGAGCCCGCGAAGACCGCTTTCGCGGCCAATCATCCGGCCCACCTGTTCCCGAGGCAGCATAAGGGGCAGGGTCGCCGCGATAAAGATCCCCGCGCTGATCTTGGGGGACAAGACAAACAGAAAGACAAAGGTTTCCATGACGATTTCGCGTGCGCGGTCAGCGCCCGACGATAGAAAAACAAGGATCCCCGCGATGATGGTGAAGGCAGACAGAACCAGAAAACTGCCATCCATGACTTTTCTTGGGTTTCGAAGCGGCGGCGCGTCAGCCTCGGTATTTTTCAATGAAAGCATCAATTTCGAGGGTCCTGATATCCGGCAGGGCGGCTTTGTATGTTGCGTGGGGCCAGTCCCAAACCGCGATCTCCATCAAGGCGTCGGCCTGCGCTTGCGTGAACCGGCGTTTGATTTCGCGCGCGGGCACGCCGCCCACGACCGTGTAGGGGGCCACGTCCTTGGTGACAACGGCACCGGCACCGATCACGGCACCCGTCCCGATGGTCACCCCTGCCGTGACTGTCACACCATGCCCGATCCAGACATCATGGCCGATGGTGACCCAATCGGCCTTGCGCCATGCGAAAAAGTCGTGGTCATCCTCGCCCAGATCATAAGCTGCGGCCCTGTAGACGCTGTGGTGCTGCACCGCCCGCCATGTCGGGTGATTGCCCGGATTGATCCGCGTGGCATTCGCGATCGAACACATCTTGCCAATGGTGGTCCAGACCACATGACAGTCTTGCGTGATATAGGACCAGTCCCCCATGGAACCTGCCCTCAGCACGGTGCCGCGCCCTACTTCGGTCCATGACCCAAGCTTGAAATCCACGACACGCGCGTCATCGTGCACAGTGGGTGCCACGCCGAGCGGTTGCTTTGCACCGGCCCCGCTCATCGCGCGCCATCCCATTTTCCGATCACCCTTGAACGGATCAGCCCTGACAGCCAGTCAATCACATAGACCATGGCAATGATCAGAAAGATGATCGACCACGCCTCGTCCCACATGTAGGCGGCGATCCGGTCGGACAGCAAAAACCCGATACCACCCGCGCCGACAATGCCCAGAATGGTGCCAGAGCGCACGTTGGATTCGAAGTTGTAAAGCAGGATCGACAGGATCACCGGATTAACCTGCGGCGAGATCGCAAAGCGGATCTGCTGCAAACGTGACCCACCCGAGGCCCTGACCCCTTCAACCGGCTTTTCCGACGTATTTTCAATCGCCTCAGAGAAAAGTTTGGCAAATGTGCCGATCTCGCTGACCGCTATAGCCAGAATGCCCGGCAAGGGCCCAAGACCAAAGGCCCGGATAAAGATAAGCGCGAGGATCAGTGTTTCGAACGCGCGGATCACGTCATACCCGCGCCGTACGGTCAGACGCAGAATGCTTTGCTTGATGATGTTCTTTGCGCCAAGCAATGAAAGCGGGAACGCGATGATAGCCCCCAGAAGGGTCCCCAGGAACGCAATGGCCAGCGTTTCGCCCAGGCCATGCAAGATCTCTGAAAAGTCTTCCCAGTTATCCCAGACGTGGGGCGGAAACATGAA
>CAYGMX010000546.1:0-1981 GCA_964351055.1 uncultured Loktanella sp.
AACAACGATCTGGATGAAAACCCCTACAATATCGCGATCACCGGTACAGCATTTGCACTGCCAACTGCCAATGCCGATGAAAGCCTCGGCAATGCCATTGGTACATCGCCTGTGGTCGAAGTGGTCGCAAATGACAGTGCGGACCCAGACCGCATGCTTGATCTAACGTCCGTTGCTCTGGTCGATCCTGTAACCGGTGACCCGGTGGCAAGCCTTGCGGTTTCAGGCCAAGGCACATGGACCGTGAATGACAGTACCGGCGCGATAACCTTTGCGCCTGCACCAACTCTTGTGGGTGATCCTGATCCGGTCAGCTACACGATTGCCGATGACCAAGGCAGCCTATCCGAGCCCGCTTTGGTGACCGTGGCCTTTACCGAGGCACCAGAGACTGTTGCGGATGAAAGCCTTGGCAATGCCATCGGGTCTGCGACACAGATCATCGTTGCGACCAATGACAGTGCCGACACCGGCCGGACAGTTGTGCTTTCTACTGTCGCACTTGTCGATCCTGCGACAGGTGACCCTGTCGCGACTCTGGTCGTAGATGGCGAAGGCGTCTGGACAGTCGGGGCAGGTGGTGTTGTGACCTTTAGCCCAGAAGACGGTTTTGCGGGTGATCCAACGGTTGTGTTCTACACAGTTGCAGATGATCAGGGGAATACCTCTGAACCAGCAAGCATCACGGTTACCTATACTGACGCCCCCGTTGCTGTTGCGGATACAAGCCTTGGCAATGCCATCGGGTCCGCGCCGGAAGTTGACGTGATCGGCAATGACAGCGCAGATACAGGCCGGACGCTGGTCGCGTCATCGGTCGCGCTTGTTGATCCTGAAACAGGCGATCCGGTGACAAGCATCGTCGTGGCTGGGCAAGGCACCTGGAGAGTGAACACATCGACTGGTGGTGTGATCTTTACACCACTGCCGACGTTCATCGGTGATCCTGCGGCTGTCAGCTACAGGGTGGCTGATGATCAGGGCAACCTCTCTAACCCGGCGCTTGTCACTGTGACCTATACTGATGCGCCAACGGCGACCGCAGATGAAAGCCTTGGCAATGCGATCGGGTCTGCCCCGCAGATCACTGTCACTGCAAACGACAGCGCAGATACCGGCCGCACGATTGATCCTGCAACGGTTGCGCTGGTTGACCCTGAAGCGGGTAATCCGGTCACAACGCTGGTGGTCGAGGATGAGGGCACATGGACTGTTGATGCAGGCGGCGTCGTGACCTTCACCCCAGAGGATGGATTTGTCGGCAACCCAATTGCCGTGTCCTACACGGTCGCGGATGATCAGGGCAACGTCACGGCTCCTGCGATGATTACAGTCACCTATACCCAAGCGCCGGTCGCTGTTGCCGACGTAAGCCTTGATAATGAAATCGGCTTGCCGGTGTCGCTTGCCGTTCTGGAAAACGACAGTGCCGATACGGGCCGGACACTTGACCCGACCTCCGTGCGCCTGATTGATCCGGCAACCGGTGATCCGGTAACAACCCTGACCGTCCCTGGTCAGGGTGAGTGGACAGTCTCACCCGCCGGTGTCGTGACCTTCACGCCTGCGGATGATTTCACCGGCAGCCCTGCACCCATCCGGTACACAGTGGATGACGATCAGGGCAATACCTCGGCCCCTGCATTGATCACTGTCGGCTATGAGCCTGCGGTGAATATCGAAGTGATTGAAGAAATCCTTTCGGACGATTTGTTGCAGACCACGACGATGCTGTCGGGTAATGCGTCACGTATCTCGCGCCGTGCGGCAGACCGCCTGAACCTGAGCCGCGGGCAGGCCTGTGGCGCGGAAATCAATGACTTGCTGCGCAGCAACCACGTCCAGTTTTCGACAGACAGGTTCCTCATCGACGCGCGCAACGCTGCGCTGCTGGATCGGATTGCCTTGGTCCTGAACGACTGCCCTGGGGCACGTTTCATGATTGCAGGTCACACCGACTCTCGGGCAAGCGATGCATACA
>CAYGMX010000547.1:0-1803 GCA_964351055.1 uncultured Loktanella sp.
CACTGCCTGCGCGCGAGGGCCAGGGCCGACCCCCCCGATTGCCTTTGCGGGCAGCCCCCGTCCCGGTGCCCTTGCCACTGCGGGCCTTTTGGGCCGCAAGCCGTTCTAGCAAGTCATCGGGGATCAATGCCTTTACCGCCTCCAGCAGCAATTCGTCAGGCAGATCAAGGCTGTCACTGTCGCACTCATCCGGTTCTTGATCTGCGTCCTGATCGGGGGGTTGCGTCTGGTCGTCTTGGTCTTGGTCCGTCTGCGGTATCTGCGTTGCGCGATGGGCAAGTGTCAGGGCGCAAGCGGCTTCTAGGTCGGTATCATCGACCATGTCCTTGCCCGCAAGTGCAGCAATCGCGCGGGCCGCACGCAGGGTGAAAAGTGGGGCGCGCATACTGTCGATCCCGAACTGTGCAGCGATGCCGGTTGCCCGCTCAAGTATGTCTGGCTGATGCGTGATTTGCACAATCTGCTTGCGCGCGGCGTCAAGATCGACGGGTTCCACGGGCGTTGCATCTGCCATGCTCACGTTGGACAGGTCCGCATGAAAGGCAAGGCGTTCGGCAAGTTTCGGGTTCAGCGTCTCGTCGGGTTCAGCGCCTTCATCAAGGGCGATCAGGCAATGGCTTTTGCCTTGGTCCAATGTGGCAGAAAGGCGCGCGGCAAGGCCGGTTGTCGCGCGTTCTGCCATTGCGAGGATCAGTGTTCCGGAGTGCAAAAGTAGACCCTGTTCCTGCACGATCGCACCTTTTGCGAGGGTGGCCGATAGGTCCAGACCGCCAAAAAGCGCCTCGTCCGATATCGCCGGATGCAGGCGGTGTTGCGGGTGTGGCAGGGTTTTGACCTGTGCCATCAGCAAGTCCCGCACCGGCCCTGACCGCGCACGGATCGTCATCCCGCCAAGACCAGGATCAATGGCCAGCAGATGCAGCGCCAAAGTGGCGCGGTGCCAATCCGGACTAGCCAAGGACTTCTTCCACGATGCGCGACACCCGGGTGCCGCTGCCCGCCTCATCCAGCGGATCACGGCGCAGGCGGTGGCGCAGCGCCATTGGTGCCATATCGCGGACATGGGCGCGGGTCAGTGCCGTATCATCGCGCCATGCCGCATAGGCACGCGCCGCTTTCAACAAGGTCAATTCGCCGCGCAACCCGTCTGAGCCAAGCGCCAGACAAAGCTCTGCCACGTCTTGCAGCGTGCTGTCCGGCGTTTTCAATTTTGTGAGTGCCTTGCGTGCTGTCAAAATCCGGTCGCGGATGGTGGCATCCTCGGCCTGCCAGCGCAGCATGAAAGCGGCATTGTCATTCTCGAAGGCATCACGGCGCTTTATGACCTCGACCCGCGTTGCGATTTCTTTGGGTGAACCCACCTCGACCGACAGACCGAAACGGTCCAAAAGTTGGGGACGCAATTCGCCCTCTTCTGGGTTGCCTGACCCAACCAACACGAAACGGGCGGGGTGCCGGATGGAAAGCCCTTCGCGCTCAACCACGTTTTCACCCGATTGGGCCACGTCAAGCAGCAGATCGACGATATGGTCCTCCAGCAGGTTCACCTCGTCGATGTAAAGATAACCGCGATTGGCACGGGCCAAAAGACCGGGTTGAAAGGCTTTCTCGCCTTTGGTCAGCGCCTTTTCGATGTCCAGCGCGCCTGTCACACGGTCTTCTGTCGCGCCCAAGGGCAAGTCTACGACGGGTGTGGGCATTTCCACGACCGTTTTGGTGTCTAACATGGCCCAATCAGGGACGTTTTCCGCCTTAGCGCTGTTGACGGGGCAGCCTTTGACAGCCTGAATTGGTGGCAAGCGC
>CAYGMX010000547.1:1813-1979 GCA_964351055.1 uncultured Loktanella sp.
ATCATCGCCTGTTTCATTTCTTCCTGACCGACGATGGCGGAAAACGGGAATGGATGGGTCATGCGGCCTCGAGTTTGGCTAGGGGTGATATGCCGTTCCACGTGCCCCGATCGGAATGAACAGCAAAACGGGCGTAGAGTTCTTCGCGAAACCAGCCTTCTTCGCG
>CAYGMX010000548.1:0-1972 GCA_964351055.1 uncultured Loktanella sp.
TGAGCCTCTCACGTTGACGGGCCAGGGCGGTCCTTGGGCGATCCTGATCCGCCCCGAAGGCGGGGTTTCCCCCGCCGAACGCGACAGGTTGCGGGCCTTGCCCTTTGCCCACCCCGTCAGCCTTGGTCCGCGGATATTGCGCGCCGATACAGCGGCAGTCGTGGCGCTGACCATCTGGCAGAAGGCGCTGGGCGACTGGTCATGATCCGCGCGACGCTTGCCGACCGGTCTGCGATCGAGGCTTTTCTGACCGGGCACATCGCGACGTCGATGTTCCCGCTGTCCAACTTGCGGCGTTACGGCATGACAGGAGATCATCGCCATGTGGTGTCGTTCTGGCTGCGCTGGCAGGCGGGTCGGATAACCGATGTGCTGACCGTCACGAACGAAGGTATGCTGTTTCCGCAGTGCCCGACCGGACCGTGGGGCGCGGTCAGGGCTGTGCTGGCTGGGACAGCGATAAGGGGGGCTTTGGGGGATGCGGGGCAAGTGACTGCGCTGAGAAATGCCTTAGGGCTTTCTGAGAATGCGGCCCTCGATACGGTCGAGCCGCTGTATCGCCTGCATTTGCCCGAATTGCGCCTGCCCGATACGACCGGATTTTCATTGCGTCCTCTTTCCGATGCGCCCCGTGACCTCGTAATCGGCTGGCGTCACGCTTACATCAGCGAGGTGATGCCGATGCCGGCTGAGGATGTCGCAAGCAAGGCGGCGGATGACATCGCGGCTTATGTCGCGGCAGACACGCACCGTGTCTTGTATGAGGGAAATACACCTGTGGCTATGACCGGATTTAATGCAACGCTGCCCTTGGCTGTTCAGGTCGGGGCTGTCTATACACCTCCCGCCCAAAGGTCGCGCGGGTGCGCGCGGCGTGCCGTTGCGCTGCATTTGGTAGAGGCCCGCAGGAACGGCGTGACCGATGCCAGCCTGTTTGCCGCCTCGGCCCAAGCCAGCAAGGCTTACGAGGCGATCGGTTTTGCCCGCGCGGGGGATTTTGCTATTCTTGTCTATCCCGAACCGCAGGTGATCTATGGCTGATTTTCTCAGGCCCGAAGTCCGCGCCCTTGCATGGCGTTATCGCGATATGCTGCTGGGTCTGGCGCTTGTCGCGCTTGGCCTGTTCTGGGGTCTGCGCAGTTTCGGCATCCTGCAATGGATCGGCTATGGCATGGTTGGTTTGGGTGCGATCTGGGCGGTTGCAGGATTGCAACGCGCGCGGTTCCGTCAGGAAGGCGACGGTCCGGGTGTCGTCCAGATCAGGGAACGCCGGCTTGCCTATTTCGGACCGCTTGACGGCGGGGTCATGGATGTCGAAGATCTGACCATGCTGGAAATCGACCCTTCCAGCCATCCAGCGCCCAGCTGGGTGCTCAGCGGGATCGGTGGCCAGCGGATCGCCATTCCCATCAATGCCGCCGGTGCGGAAGAGCTGTTTGACGTTTTTGCAGCCCTTCCCGGCATCAAGACCCATACCGTTCTGGATGTGCTTTCCCGCACACCTGATGCGCGCGTCACACTATGGAGCAAGGTGAAGCCTCTCTTGCATTGACAGCCGCGCTCAGGCACGTCACCGATAATGTCTGATCAACTACGGAGCCTCGCCTATGTCTATCCCTCAATCCGGCGGTGCCCCGATCGAACGCCACGAACAATTGGCGGAGCTTTTGGCGAAAGGGTGCAAGCCCAAGGCGGATTGGCGCATTGGCACGGAGCACGAAAAATTCGGTTATTGTCAGGATTCGCTCCTGCCGCTGCCCTATGAGGGGGAACGGTCTATCAAAGCTGTGCTGGAAGGGCTGGAAGGCCGCTTTGGTTGGGACCGCGTGGAAGAAGAAGGCAATATCATCGGCCTGACCAAGGATGGCGCCAATGTCAGCCTTGAACCGGGTGGCGCGCTTGAATTGTCGGGTGCCCCGCTGGAAACGATCCACCAGACCTGCGACGAGGTGAACACCCATCTGGCCGAGGT
>CAYGMX010000549.1:0-1964 GCA_964351055.1 uncultured Loktanella sp.
ATTCAAGGCGCAAAGAGATGAAACGGTAGGCCGGATACTGTTGACCCCGAAAATGTATCCGGTCCGCGACTTCAGGAAAACGAAAGAGCTGGAACGTTATTGGCCTGTCAGTGACGATTGCGCAGAACGAAAGGCTGAATGGAAATGGCGACTGCCATACATCCACCGCGTTGTTCACGTTTTTCTTTACGGGTCACCGAAAGGGCCATTCAAATGCCCGGCAGCGCTTTGTCGATCGCCAAGCAGCTAGAAATAGCAGCGGTGACATGATTGATTTCAGCCGTTCAAGTCAGAACGATCGACTGGACAATGAACACAGCGCTCCTGAGCAAAGCAAGAACAATGCCCGAAACAATTGCGATGCCCGCTATGCCGACCAGCACCCCCGCGATTGCCGCGACACCGTCCCTTTCGAGGATCGCCAAAGCCAAGAGGGCGATGGCAAGAGCAGGAACCGTATTGCCGAACGGGATTGGCAGAAAAAGTATCACCGAAAGAATGAAGGCAAAAAGACCGATCACTTGCTCACCTTGGCTGCTCGTCAGCCAGATGAGACGGGGACCGACAAGACGCTCTACGCGCCGGACTGTTGGCAGAATCCTCCCGAGCAATCTGGCAAAATCCAATCGTCGGAAAGATCGGTTTCGCATGATATCCGGAAGCCATGGCTGTTCACGCCCGCGCATCAACTGCCAAGACAAAAAAAGCAAAGGTGCTCCTAGCACAGCTGAGATGCCGGGGATCGCAATCGGCAAGGCCACAGGGATTGCGAAAGTGAAAAGGAGCGCGCCAAAGGCACGATTTCCAAAGTTTTCGATGAGGTCGCCAAGCGTGATGCGCTCGTCGGGTGCTGCCAAAGCATCAGCAATATCCTGCAGAATTGCAGACAGGCGTCGTAACCTGGGGTTACTTTGCTGCATGGTCGGATCGTGCATATCAGTTGCGCCAGTCATGTTCATGTCTTTCAAAAGAAGATTGAAGGCTCATCCAGAGTTTATGCGCCGGAGATATTACCAACCCCGGCGCATCTATTGCTTAGTTGGGTTGCTGTAGTGCATCACCCTGCAGTAGCTGTGCATTGTGGGACGCCAGCCAAGCCAGCAACGGCCCCGATACGAACAGCGATGATGCAGTTGCAATCACGACGCCCGCGACCATCGGCCAGGCGAAACCCGCCACTGCTGGTCCGCCCCAGACAGCCATCGGCAACAGTGCAGCCAAAGTGGTTGCGGATGTGAAGATACAGCGCGCCAGAACCTGATTCAGGCTGCGGTCGATCAGATCGGATAGCTTTTCATCGTTGCTGCCGCGCAGGTGTTCACGAATGCGGTCATAGACCACCACTTTGTCATTCACCGAATAGCCGATAAGGGTCAACAAGGCGACGACCGTGGTCAGGTTCACCTCCCATCCCGATAGCGCAATAACACCAAGGGTCTTGGTGACATCCAAGAACAGCACCACGATCGCCCCGGCTGCAAAGTGCCATTCGAACCGGACCCAGATATAGGCCAGCATCGACAAGACGGCCATCGACAACGCAAAAAGCCCTGTGGTGGCAAGTTCGTCACTGATAGTGGGGCCGACAAGATCGATCTGGTCGAAGACAGCACCGGGAACCGCCTGAGCTGCTGCAGCTTCTACTGCCGCAACGGTGGCTTGACTGGCCGCCCCCTGCACGCGGATCAATGTCTCCTTGGGATCGCCAAAAGACTGAAGGCTGGCATCACCAGGCACGAACGCTGCAATAGCTGCACGCAATTCGGCCAGCGGTACCGGTGTATCCAAGCGCAGCACCATCTGGACCCCGCCGGTAAAGTCGATCCCAAGGTTTGGCCCGGGAAACACCAGCAATGCCATAGACCCCAGCGATAGCGCGGCAGAAACAGCCAGTGCCAGCGGTCCGCGCCGCATGAAAGAAAACACTCCGGGTGCAGAAACCCGTCCAAACAACGGCGCAATTG
>CAYGMX010000550.1:0-1962 GCA_964351055.1 uncultured Loktanella sp.
CACGAGGATTGGCCGGGGCTGGACAAGATTACAGCGCTCCGCAACGCATCGGATGCTGGAGCGCGGCGGATTTCGATCCTCTGCGGCAACGGCGGGCTTTACCTGCTCGAGGAAATGCTGCGCGGTGCGGATGGGGCGATGACAGGTTTTGCCTATCCCGAAATGATGGCGCAGGTCGTGGCGGCCTATCGCGCGGGCGATCTGGATGGCGCGCGCGATATTTTTGACGCCTACATGCCCATGGTCCGCTACGAGGCTCAACCGGGATTGGGGCTGGCGATCCGCAAATATACCTTGGCGCAGCGGGGCGTGATTGCGCATGATACGGTCCGCAAACCGGGTGCGGGATTGACCGCAGCAACAAAAGCGGAAGTGGACGCCTTGGCCAAGAGACAGGCGTTCAAGCTTGGCATGCTGGGTCTTTGATCAGGCCTTGGCGGCAAACCAGTCGATCAGGCGCAGTTCTGCGATCCGTTCCACCTGACGGCAGGCTTGCGCAAATTCGGTGTCGCGGTCATTTTCGGACCGGCGCAGAAAGGCCGCGATGATCGCGGCTTTGGTATTGTCACGCACCGCAATGATAAAGGGAAAGCCGAACTTCGCGGTATAGGCGGCGTTGAGCGCCGACAATTGCGCGCGTTCATCATCTGTCAGGGCGTCCAAACCGGCAGAGGCCTGCTCTGCGGTCGATGCCGGTGTCAGCCGCGCCGCCTGTGCGAGCTTGCCCGCCAGATCGGGGTGCGCTTTCAAGACATCAAGCCGCTGGCTTTCGCTGGCACTGCGGAACACCCGCGCCAGCATCTGGTGCACGCCCTGTGCCGTGTCATGGGTGGGCCCCCATTCGAAATCATAGGCGGCATCGGCGATCCACGGGCTATGTTCGAAAATCCCGCCAAAGGCCGCAACAAAGCGCGCGCGGTCCATCTGCGAGGGTCGCTCGAACGTCACAGGCGGGTGTGTCTTGGCCCAGTGTTCGGCAATTTGCAGGCGTGTGGCGAACCAGACGCCTTCGTGGGATCTGAAGTGATCCAGAACCCGGGCCAGTGCCGCGGCCCTGCCCGGCCGCCCCATCAGGCGGCAATGCAGCCCGATCGACAGCATCTTGGGTTGGCCCGCCACCCCTTCGGTATAAAGCACGTCAAAGCTGTCCTTCAGATAGCTTTCGAACTGGTCGCCATTGGTGAAACCGGCCTGAATGGCAAAGCGCATATCGTTGCAATCCATCGTGTATGGCACGATCAACTGATCCCTACGCCCGAACTGCATCCAGTAGGGCAGATCATCGGCGTAGCTATCCGCGACATAGGCAAACTGGCCTGTTTCTGCGGCCAGCCGCACCGTATTGTTGGAACAGCGCCCCGTGTACCAGCCACGCGGGGGCGCGCCGACCACTTCGGTATGTAGGCGGATCGCCTCTGCGATCTGCGCGCGCTCTTGATCCTCTGGCATGTCCTTATGTTCGATCCATTTCAAACCGTGGCTGGCAATCTCCCAACCTGCGGATGTCATGGCAGCCACCTGTTCAGGGGCACGCGCCAGCGCAGTAGCGACGCCATAAATCGTGATCGGCAAATCCTGAAGCATCCGGTGCAGCCGCCAGAACCCTGCGCGCGCGCCGTATTCATAAAGCGATTCCATGTTCCAGTGGCGCTGACCCGGCCATGCGGCGGCGCCTGTGATCTCGGACAGGAACGCCTCTGACGCGGGATCACCGTGCAGGATGTTGTTTTCCCCGCCCTCTTCGTAATTCAGGACAATCTGCACCGCGATTTTGGCCCCACTGGGCCATTGCGCAGCGGGTGGCGTCGCGCCATAGCCGGTCATATCGCGTGGGTATTTGGTCACGAAGGTGCGCTCCTTTGTCTCGGGCTAGTCTTGGCTATAAGCTGCCTCTATTTCAAACAAAAGGCGATTGATCTTCAAGACAGGGTATCTCCGCAGGGGGCCCTCATTGATTTCGGT
>CAYGMX010000551.1:0-1958 GCA_964351055.1 uncultured Loktanella sp.
AGTTTGGTCTTGGGTCCGATCGCATCAATCACTTTTTGCGGGTCAAGATCGCCGTTGGCATCCACATCGACCCATTTGATCACCACGCCCTGCCGTTCACGCAGGAAATGCCACGGCACGATATTGGCGTGGTGTTCCATGATCGACAGCACAATCTCGTCACCTGCCTCCATCCGCGGCATGGCCCAGCCATAGGCGACCATATTGATGCCCTCGGTGGTGCCGGAATTCATGATGATATCATCTTCGGAAGGGGCATTGATAAACCGCGCAATAATCCCGCGCACGCCCTCGTATTTCTCGGTTGCGAGGTTGCTGAGGTAATGCAACCCGCGATGCACGTTGGCGTATTCTTCGGCATAACCGCGCGTGACCGCATCAATCACAACCTGCGGCTTTTGCGCCGAAGCCCCGTTATCAAGGTAAACCAGCGGTTTACCATTCACTTCGCGCGACAAGATCGGAAAATCGGCGCGGATCTTTGCGACATCGAAACTCATGCCATGCCTCCCGAGGGGCCGATACCCAACAACGCCATCAGAATGCCTGCTGCCAGACCCGTCGCCAGCAGCGACAGCACAACAGCGGCGATGGCTTTGCCAAGGTTATTGAACCCGTGTAAAATATTGACAAAATTGACAAAACACCAGATCAGCGCACCCAGCGAAAGCAGCCCGAACAGGGATGCAATGGCGGGGCTGATCAGCACCAGCACCAGTTGGATCACTTCCAGCGTCAGACTGACAGACTGGAACCAGACGATAATCGCCAGTGTCGCCGCCAAGGTGCCGGTGCCACCCAGCATCTGGCCCACATAGAACGTGCCATAAACGAACATCACCAGAAAAATGCCAATGATGGCTGCATAAGAGAAAGGCGAAAGCGCAAAGACCTGCTCTTGAAAGGCGACAGGTGCAGGTGTGAGCAGTTGCAAAAGGGTAATCAGGATCACATTGACCACGGCAACCAGCGCCAGCCCCGTCCAAAGCGCGCTGCGCGGCACATCAAGTGCGACAACCTTGCGCGCCATCTCCGAGGGCTCCATGATACTGGTCCAGACGGCCCGCATCCACGTTTGAAAATCAAGGGTCATGGTCTGCTTTCCGCCTCGCGTAGGGATTGCACCCAGATGATCACAAAAGCGGCGATCCACAAGGCTCCGACAAGATTTGTTTGTGCCCCGGGTCCGACAAATCCCGCGACCAGCCCATACAACAGCAACAGCGGCGTTGTCGCCAGCAGGCTCCAGAACAGGGCAAGGCGCGCTCCGAACCAGTCGCCTTTGCCGCCAAACGCTTTGGCAATCAGATGCGTGAGGCCTGCCAGAAGATACAGCAGGAGTGGCCAAACCATCAGCCATGCAAAGAATTCATAGGTCATCAGCCGGTCGAGCTGGGGCAATTCGGCGCCCGGCGGCAATTCAAAACCTGCCGCCTTGCGGGACAAACGCGGCCATTGCGCCACGAAGATCAGGAAGCAACTGATCATCAGATAAGCAATCGCCCTGTCCTCGCGCCTGCCCTGCGCCAACAGATCGCGCATCACGGCACGCGGCCTGCGCCACGTGCGCACAATGTCGTTGGTGACCGCCATCAGCTATGCCGTGACAACCAGCCTTCCAGCCGGTCGCGCAGTTCATCAGCCAGCGCATCGTCTGCGATTTCTTCCAGTGCTTCGGCGATGAAAGACAAAGTCAGCAGGTTGCGCGCCTCATTGTGTGACACCCCGCGCGACCGCAGATAAAACAAGGCTGTTTCGTCAATCGCGCCAGAGGTCGAGCCGTGCGAACAGGCCACATCATCGGCGTAAATCTCAAGCTCTGGCTTGGCGAGGAACTGGCTGTCCTCATCCAGCAAAAGCGCTTGGCTGATCTGATAGCCATCGGTCTTTTGCGCCCCTGCCTTGACCAGAATTTTGCCTTGGAACACGCCCGTTGCCCCGTTGCGCAGGACCTTCTT
>CAYGMX010000552.1:0-1956 GCA_964351055.1 uncultured Loktanella sp.
AAGGTCCCACAAGCTGCACAGGCGGCGGCAGTCTGTCTGGGCTGAGCGGGTCCGATCTGCTGACGATTGCAGGCCCGCGCGTAGTCATGTGCGACCAAGTCAGTTGGGAGTTCCTGACCCTTTCCATGGCAAGCTGGAACGCTCTGCTTTCCTTTGGTCTCTTGGCGTTTTGGGTCATCGCGGTCCGCCTTAGCGGCGCGTCGACAGCAAAAGGCTTGTCTCGGAGCGCGTAACGCCCTCCATCCGTCGGATTGCGAACAAGACCTGATCGAAGGCCTCGAGCGTTTCGGCCCCGATTTCCGCGATCAAGTCCCATGTGCCATTGGTGGAATGGACCGCCTGCACCTGATGCATACGCTGCAATTGCTTCATGATCTTTTCCGCCCCGCGCCCTGCGATTTCCAGCATCATCAGCCCGCGCACCGCATCAGGCCGCACGTCAGAGCGTGTGAGCACCGTGAACCCCGCAATTTCGCCGCCCTGTACCAGACGATCAAGCCTGACGCGCACCGTGCTGCGTGTCACGCCCAGCAGGTCGGCCAGTTCCGACAAAGACGCCCTGCCATTGCTTTTGAGCGCGGCAATCAGGTGACCATCCAAAGTGTCCATCCTAATTTCTCAATCTGTAAGCTTCCTGCCCATTTTGCACAAAATGCGGGCTTACGACACCCCTGCTTTTGCGCAAGATTGCGGATATGACACAAAAACACTGTATATTGATTGGGGCCCCTGTGGACTGCGGCAAGCGGCGCCGGGGCTGTCTTATGGGGCCTGACGCCTATCGCACCGCCGGTATCGCAGAGGCCCTGACAGATCTGGGCCATACGGTCGAAGACATCGGCAATCTTTTTCCGGCTGATGTCACTGTGGCGACGCCGCGCAATCCGCTGGTGCACAAGCTCGCCGAAAATGTGGGCTGGACCCAGACGCTGATGGCAGCAGCACAGGAGACTGCCACACGTGGCATGCCCATTTTCATGGGCGGGGATCATGCGCTGGCCGCTGGCACTGTTGCGGGTATGGCCGCACATGCCGCATCCCGGAACCGCCCGTTCTTTGCGCTGTGGCTGGACGCCCATAGCGATATTCATACCCCCGACACCACCGACAGCGGCAATCTGCATGGCACGCCAGTAGGTTATGTCACGGGGCGCGCGGGCTTTGACGCTTACCCGCCCTTGCCCGTCAAGGTCGAGACACAGAATATCTGTATGATCGGCCTGCGCTCTGTCGATGCGGCAGAGCACGCTGTTCTGGACGATGGCGATGTGATGCTGGTCGATATGCGCCGGATCGACGAGGAAGGGATCAGCGCGCCCTTGCAAACCTTTCTTGACCGTGTCGAGGCGGCCAATGGCATGTTGCATGTCTCGCTTGATGTGGATTTTCTGGACCCCTCTATCGCGCCTGCCGTCGGCACCACCGTTCCTGGCGGTGCGACAGTGCGCGAAGGGCATCTGGTGATGGAAATGCTGTCCGACAGCGGGCTGGTGACATCGCTTGATCTGGTCGAACTCAACCCGTTTCTGGATGATCGCGGCACAACCGCCAACCTGATGGTCGATCTGACCGCGTCGCTGCTGGGCCGTCGCGTCTTTGACCGCCCCACGCGGAGCAAATCATGAGCCTCAAGGCCTCTAGACTGGCGATGGTCCCATTCGTCAGTGTCGATAACATGATGCGGCTAGTGCATCACATCGGGATCGAAACATTCCTGTCCGACCTCGCCGCCGAGATCGAAAAAGACTTTGCCCGCTGGGAGTTGTTCGACAAGACACCCCGCGTCGGCAGCCATTCCGACGTGGGCGTGATCGAGTTGATGCCGACATCCGACGGCAAATTCTACGGGTTCAAATATGTGAACGGCCACCCCAAGAACATGAAGGAAGGGCTGCAAACAGTCACCGCATTCGGGGTGCTGTCTGATGTCTATTCCGGCTATCCGATCCTGTTTTC
>CAYGMX010000553.1:0-1945 GCA_964351055.1 uncultured Loktanella sp.
GCGGCTATACCGGCCTGTCTGCGGCCCTGCATCTGGCGCAAGCGGGGGCTGATGTGGTTCTGCTCGAAGCCCGTCAACCAGGATGGGGCGCGTCTGGCCGGAACGGTGGGCAAATCAATCCGGGGCTGAAAGACGGGCCTGCCGCGATATTGGCAAAATTCGGCAAGCTCCAAGGGCAGCGCATGATCAAGATGTCCGGCAAGGCCGCGGATCTGGTTTTTGATCTTATCGCCAAATACAAGATAGATTGTGATGCCGTCCGCCCTGGATGGATACGGGCCGCCCATACCCCAAAGACACTCCGCGCCCTGCACGATCTGGCTGCAGATTGGCAGGAACATGGCGCAGCGGTCGCACCCCTTCATCAGAACGAGATTGTGCAGATGACGGGCACCGACGTCTATTTGGGCGGCCTGCTCGATAGGCGCGGCGGCAGCCTGCATCCATTAAACTACGCCCTCGGGCTGGCCGAGGCTGCCACAGGTTACGGTGCGCGCATCTTTGGCAACACGCCGGTCACAAAGATCACGCCGGCAACGCGCGGCCATCACATCCATCTTCCCACCGGCAAGGTGACCGCCGCCCGCGTGCTGGTTTGCACTAATGCCTATACCGGTGCTTTTCATCGCCCGTTGGCCCATTCGGTCCTGCCGGTTCGTTCTGTGCAGGTAGCAACCGCACCTTTGTCGGACAATCTGCGGGCCTCCATACTGCCCGATCTTAACCACCTGTCAGATACCCGACGTCTGCTTTTGTACTTTCGCATGGATGCCGACGGCCGGTTCATCATGGGCGGGCGCGGCACTTACAACGATGCATCGACAGCCCGTCAAATGGCGGGGCTGCGGCAGATATCGCAAGAGATTTTCCCGCAGCTCGCAGGCGCGACATGGGCCCACGCTTGGGGCGGCAATGTGGCTGTGACCCGCGACCACTACCCTCACCTGCACCTATTGGCACCCGATATGATGGCGGGCCTTGGCTATAACGGGCGCGGGGTTGCCATGGCGACCGCGATGGGCCGCGTTCTGGCGGACTGGGCACTGGGCGCGGAAAGCGATGATCTGGATTTTCCGGTCACACCGTTGCAACCCCTGCCATTTGCCTTTGCCCGCAAAGCTGCCGTTACTGCAGAAATCTTGCGGATGCGCCTGCTTGACAGGTTTGGACTTTGACCAATGAACACAAAAGCTTCGGCACAGCCAAGCCTGCAAGCCCTAGATCAGCCCCGACACCAGCCGCACCAGTAGCTGGCGTGTCGCGGCAAGAGCATCCGCCCTGTCAAACTGGCCCGGCGCAAGATGGAGCCGCTGCCAGTACCCGTCGGTCAGGGTGTCCATCCATTCGGCCATTTGCCCTGCCTCTGCCGCCCGTTCCGGCGGCAGAACGCTTTCCCAAACTTCAGACAGCGCGTGGCGGCGGCGGTCGTCATAGGCTTCTGCCACGGCCTCATAGGTTTCCGAAAACCGCAGTTCGCCCCAGAATGCAAACCATAGCGGCAGCACATCAGGCCCGCAGGCGGCTGGTTGCAGATCAGCGTCAAGAAGCGCCATCAATCTGGCTTGAGGGTCTTGCCCTGCCTGCAAGAGCGCTGCCTTCCAGTGATCCTCGTACCCCTGATAGAGATCGCGCAATGTCTCGGTCAGCAGACCGCCCTTTGATTTGAAATAGAAGACAGCAACCCCTTGGCTTAACCCCGCCTCTTGGGCAACTGTCGCCAGCGTGGTCTTGGCCAAGCCATGGCGCAGGATGGACCGGCGCGCCGCATCCAGAAGCTGCCGCCGCCGCATATCGGCATTCTCTTTGCGTTCCTTGCGGGGTCTTGTGGGTGCTGTCTGGTTCAATGCAGATCCCTCGTGTTGCCCGTTTTCTAAGCAATCTCAAGCAGCCTGACAAGCGAGCGTCATAATTTTTTATTTGAGCGCTCAAATAAACTTTACCCCGA
>CAYGMX010000554.1:0-1943 GCA_964351055.1 uncultured Loktanella sp.
CGCAGATGTTCAGCCAACCGCGGCAGGATCTCAACAAAATTGCAGGGACGGTGGCGATAATCGAGTTGGCGGGCCAGGATTTCATCCCATGCATCCTTGCAAGCGCCCGGCGATCCGGGCAGCGCAAAAAGATATGTGCCTTGGGCCACACCTGCCGTGGCCCTGCTTTGCACCGCACTGGTGCCGATCTTTTGCATGCTGACGATGGTGAAAATCGTGCCGAAAGCATCGATTTCCTTTTCATAGACATCACGGTGCGCCTCGACCGTGACATCACGCCCCGTCAGGCCGGTACCACCGGTCGAGATCACGACATCAACAGCGTCATCGGCACACCAAAGGCGCAACTGCGCGGCAATCTGGTCACGCTCGTCCGCGATGATCTTGCGATCCGCAAGACTGTGCCCCGCTGCCGCGATCCGGTCCACCAGCACCTGCCCCGATTTGTCGTCCGCCGCCACGCGCGTATCGCTGACGGTCAGCACCGCAATGCGGACCGGCACAAACGCTTTGGTTTCATCAATACGGCTCATGCCTTCAACCTCGCTTTGAGTGCCAATAAATCCGTCCAAGCCTCGCGTTTGGCGATGGGGTTGCGCAACAGATAGGCCGGATGGAACATCGGCAAACAGGGTTTACCCAAGACCTCGACCCAATCGCCGCGCATCCGCGTGATACCCGTGCGCCCAAGCAGGGCCTGACAGGGCGTATTGCCCATCAAGACCAAGACATCAGGATCAGTCAAAGCGATGTGCCGTTCCAAAAAGGGTAGCATCATCGCGATCTCTGCGGCGTCCGGCGTGCGGTTCGATGGCGGACGCCATGGCAGGACGTTGGTGATATAGACGGCTTGCGCCGCATCCTCGCGGGCGCGGCCCATATCAATGGCGTCCAGCATCCGGTCCAGCAGCTGACCGGCACGCCCGACAAAGGGCTTACCCGCGCGGTCCTCATCCCGACCCGGCGCTTCGCCGATGATCATCACGCGGGCCTTTGGCTGGCCGTCGGAAAAGACAAAACTACGCGCGCCGCGTTTCAATTCGCAATGGTCAAACCCCTGCATTGCCGCCGCAAGACCGGCAAGATCAGCAGCACCCGCCGCCAATGCGCGCGCGATGCCGACCACGTCCACCTCAACGGGCTGCGGGATCGGTGGCGGTGCTTCTCTCTTTGGCTCTGCGACCTCTGCTTTCGGGGCTGGCTTTGCCGCTTCCAAGGCATAACGGTCCACGGGCGCGTCCAAAATCGCGTCGGTCACGCCCAGTTCGACCTGCCATTCAAGCAGGGCGCGGTCATGCCAATATGTGTCATGCGAATCCATTGCTTAGAGGATAAGCTGCTTTTGCTGCGATGTGCAGTGCTTGCAGCATTGAAGCAAGTCCGCCACAGCCCTATAAGACCACGAACCGATGAAAAGAGGGCACCATGACATTTCGCGCCAGGCACCTTTTGGGCATCGAACCCCTGCATCCGTCCGAGATCACTACACTGCTGGACCTTGCCGACAGCTATGCCGACCACAACCGGCGCGGCATCGCGCACCGCGATGTGCTGGCAGGGCTGACGCAGATAAACATGTTCTTTGAAAATTCGACCCGCACACTGGCCAGTTTTGAACTGGCGGGCATGCGGCTGGGCGCGGATGTGATGAACATGGGGATGCAGGCCTCCTCTATCAAAAAGGGCGAAACGCTGATCGACACGGCGCTGACGCTGAATGCAATGCGGCCTGACTTGCTGGTGGTGCGGCATCCACATTCGGGTGCCGTGGACCTTTTGGCGCAAAAGGTGAACTGCGCGGTGCTGAACGCAGGTGACGGCAAGCACGAACACCCCACTCAAGCGCTTTTGGATGCGCTGACGATCCGGCGGGCCAAGGGGCGGCTGCACCGGCTGTCCATCGCGATTTGCGGCGATATCGCGCACAGCCGCGTGGCGCGGTC
>CAYGMX010000555.1:0-1926 GCA_964351055.1 uncultured Loktanella sp.
CCTACAACAAGGCCGCTGTCGCGCAGAACGGCATTTTCAACAACATCAGCCAGCTTTGGAACCACAATCAGTTCTGGGAAATGATGACCCCGAAAGACAGCACAATGCCCGGCGAGCTGGAAAAGGCGCTGACAGAAAGCTTTGGGTCGGTTGATGAATTCAAAAAACAGTTCAGTGCTGCGGGCGCGGGCCAGTTCGGATCGGGCTGGTGCTGGCTGGTCAAGAACGCAGACGGGTCGCTGGCCGTGACCAAGACCGAAAACGGCGTTAACCCGCTGTGCTTTGGCCAGACTGCCCTGCTGGGCTGTGATGTCTGGGAGCACTCCTATTACATCGATTTCCGCAACAAGCGTCCTGTCTATCTGACAAACTTCCTTGATCATCTGGTCAACTGGGAAAACGTTGCCTCGCGCATGTAATCCTGCCTGATCTGGACAATATCAAAGGCCCGTGGGACATAGTGCCCGCGGGCCATTTTGCATGGAGATGGCGATGATCGGACCAACACTTGCGCAGATCATCGCAGCCGCGACGGCTATTCAATCGGATGTTATCGCAACCCCTGTCCTGCCGCTGACGTCAGCCCGCTGGGACGGGGTCTTGCCCGATTGTGCCGGTGTCACAGTCAAGCTGGAGCTGTTCCAGCAGACTGGGTCTTATAAGGCGCGCGGTGCGCTTCTGGGGATGCGGGGCCTGACACCAAAGCAACGCGCCGCAGGCGTGGTGGCCGCCAGCGGTGGCAATCATGCGCTGGCCGTGTCCTGGGCGGCAAAAGCTGCCCGTGTCGATGCCCTAATTGCGATGCCGAAGGCCACCGATCCCGCGCGGGTTGCTGGCTGCGAGGCGCTGGGTGCCACAGTCCAGCTTTGCGACGACATGGCAGCCGCTTTTGTGGCGATGAATGATGCGGCTGCGGCGGGGCGGGCGCTGATGCATCCGTTCGAGGCGGATCATATGGTGCTGGGGGCAGCAACCTGTGGTCTGGAATACGCCAAGGACGCCCCCCTGATTGATACCTTCGTGTTGCCCATCGGCGGTGGTGGCCTCATCAGCGGCATGGCTTGCGCCATCAAGCAGATAAAACCGGAGGCGCAAGTGATCGGCGTGGAGCCCTTTGGCGCGGACAGCATGTTCCAGAGTTTTGCCGCCGGCGCGCCTGTCCGGATCGACAAGGTGGATACAATTGCCGACAGCCTCGGGTCACCTTTGGCGATGCCCTACACCTACAGCGTGGCCAAGGCCCATGTGGACCGGATCGTGCGGATCGCCGACCGCGAGATGCTGGCGGCGATGGACATCTATCAAAACGTGTTGCGGATCACGGCAGAGCCTGCCTGCGCGGCCTCTCTTGCTGCTATTCTAGGGCCACTGAGGGATGATCTGGCAGGGCGACATGTGGGGATCATTGCCTGTGGATCGAACATATCGCTCGAGCGATACGGGCAGTTGATGTCAGCGCTCTAGAGCCGTTTTCAGCATGGCTTCCAACGCAGGTACATCTTCGGCCACAGAGATAAAGGCCAGAATGTCGTAGCCTGCGAATCCGCTTTCTACGATGTGCTGCAACAGGTCCGTCAGCGGGTCCCAGAACCCGTCGGTGTTCAGCAAGATCACCGGCTTTTCGTGCAATCCAAGTTGCCGCCATGTCAGAGCTTCGAAGAATTCGTCCAGCGAACCCGCCCCCCCGGGCAGGACCACAACCGCATCGGCATTCATGAACATCACCTTTTTGCGCTCGTGCATGGTTTCGGTTATCACAAACGAGTCCAGATCGCGCTTGCCGACTTCCCTGTTCATCAAATGCGTGGGGATCACGCCGAAAGTCTTGCCGCCCGCGATCTGCACCGCATTGGCGACCCGTCCCATCAGGCCCACATCGCCCGCGCCATAGACCAGACGCCAGCCATTTGCGGCAAGCATCGTCCC
>CAYGMX010000556.1:0-1918 GCA_964351055.1 uncultured Loktanella sp.
CCAAGCAGGTTTTCGTGTCCAAGCGCGGGCAAGGCACCGGCTATTCCGGCATCGAAAACCCGCTGTTCTTCAAGGACAACACGCGGATGTTCTATGGCGATGCCAAAAAGTCGCTGGACGAGTTGCTGCCCAAGATTGATTGATCTTGGTGCAAGAGAAAGAAGGCCCGCCGTGATGGCGGGCCTTTTGCGTTGTGTGGGGGAATGTTTTGGAAAGGCCGCTTGGGGCCTAAGGTGACCGATGCTGCGATGAACTCGAACGGCCGCTTTTAAAGAGACCCTGAAAATGAGTTCAGGCATTGTCAGAGTGATGCTATTCAGACAAGAATGATGCTGGTTCACAGCTTTCAGAGCGGCAAAAGAGGAACGTTCGATTTGAAACCAAGAGGTCTAATTACCCAGACACTCCTAATCTTGGCCGTATTCTCAGCGTTGCCAAAGACAGCTTTTGCCGAGACAACTAATCGTAGCCCTTACAATCCACGATCAGTGGTGGACTATGAAGAAATTGATGACTTTGAAGTCAAAACGTTTCCACTTATAATGACTCACCCATATCAGATAGTGATACCTAATACCTCGCTTGGGCAAGTAATCGCATGCCGTATCTACGATAGCGAAAACTTTGATGCGCCCGACTTACCGGAAACGCCGGGGCTTGCCGAACTTTTTGCCGAAAGACCGGAAGGCATCAGAATAAATCGGCACTCTGGAAGTTTTAGAGATCTGCAGTTCGTTGACTCTCAGAATGACAGAACCCACATTTATTTCTCTCACAAGATTTCAGATGCGACATTTCGGTGCTTCAACGCATATGTTGGCCGATAGTCCAACCTTGGAATCGGACATTGGAGCAAGTGCGGCCAAGGTCGGGAACGTCTCGCCAACCGGACATAAGCTAGCCCCCAGCAAACCACATCATCAGCAACCCAGAGACAACCTAGCAGTATCGGGATGCTTTGACCTCTCACCGCCGCACAACCCCCATCCGCACATGCCACCATCCAGCGGACCGGCCCGCCATCACGGCGGGCCTTTTGGGATCAAGTCAGATAGGTGTTGAACCAACCGATCGTGCGCTCCCATGCCAGATCTGCCGCTGCTTCGTCGTAGCGCGGGGTGCTGTCATTGTGGAACCCGTGGTTCACATCCGGGTAGATATGGGCCTCGAACACCTTGTTGCTGGTCATCAGTGCGGCCTCATAGGCAGGCCAGCCCTCGTTGATCCGCTCGTCAAGGGCCGCATAGTGCAGCAAGAGCGGGGCTTGGATCTTGGGCACATCGGCCGCTGCCGCCTGCCGCCCGTAGAAGGGGACCGAGGCCGCCATCTCGGGGTAGGCGACAGCCAGCGCGTTGCACACGCCGCCACCATAGCAGAAACCCACCGCACCGACGCTGCCCGTGCTGTCTTCGCGGGTCATCAAATGCTCGAACGCCGCAAAGAAGTCGTTCATCAGCTTTTCGCCGTCCACTGTGCCTTGTAGCTCCCGCCCCTCGGTATCATTGCCCGGATATCCGCCGACAGAGGTCAGCCCGTCAGGGGCCAGTGCCATAAATCCGGCCTTGGCCACGCGGCGTGCCACGTCCTCGATATAGGGGTTCAGGCCGCGGTTTTCGTGGATCACCAGAACGGCGGGCAGGGGCCCTGTTGCATTTGCGGGTTTCACCAGATAGCCGCGCACCTCGCCATGGCCGTTGGGTGATGGATAGGTGATGTATTCCGGCACAATATCAGGGTCGTTGAACGATACCTGTTCGGCCATCGCATAATTCGGGCTGAGCATGTTGAGCAAGGCCATGGCAGTCACACCGCCCACAGCAAACTTGCCGGCCTTGTCCAGAAATTCGCGCTTGCTGATCTTGCCGTGCGCGTAAAAATCATAAAGATCAAGAAGCTCCTGATCGAAGTCTTTGGGCGT
>CAYGMX010000557.1:0-1916 GCA_964351055.1 uncultured Loktanella sp.
AGGCCCAACCGCGAGAGCACCTGAGGGTCAAGGTTGGGTGGAAAGGCCCGCGCGGCGAAATCGGCAAAACGTGGCGGGGCGCTGGCCACTTTTTCAGGCGAGAAACCGGCACCGGCAAGGCACCAAAAGATGATGACAAGCCCCACGACATAACCCAGAAAACGGATCGCCGAGGGGCGCTCGAACCGGGACAGTGCGATATCAGTCATAAAGTCCTCTCAGTTCCGCCGCACCAACCGAGGCTGCGGTCGCATCAAGCTGTATCCGCCCTTGCGCAAGGCCAAGGACCCGATCACCGTATTTCAGTGCGTGATCAATGTTATGCGAGGTGAAGACGACAGTAACGGCTTCGTCTCGGACCAACCGGAAGAACAACTCCATCACCTCCTCGCCCGCACTTGGATCAAGCGAAGCGCAGGGTTCATCCGCGAAAAGGATTTTTGGCGCGCCTACGATGGCACGGGCAATGGCAACACGTTGTGATTGCCCACCCGAAAGCCGGTCTGCCCGTCTGTTGGCGAAGGCCGCAAGGCCCACGCGGTCCAGCGCCTCCATCGCGGCCTCCCGCGAGGCTTGGGGCGCGAGTGCCTGGCTCCAGTGGCGCAGGCCCGGATGCTTGCCAAGCAGGCCATGCACGACATTCGTCAACACCGAAACCCGCGGCACCAGATTGTGTTTCTGAGAGACAAGCCCGACCTGTGCACGGATTGCGCGCAGCTCGCGTCCGGTTGCTGTGCTCGCCTGCTGGCCCAACAAATGCACACTGCCGTCGGTAGCAGGGATCAACCCCATCAGGCATCGCAACAGTGTTGATTTTCCGGTGCCATTGGCGCCAACCAGTGCGACTGCCTCGCCCCGTGCTAACCGAAAGCTCACATCGGAAAAGACAGGTGTTTCGCCAAAGCGTTTCACAAGTTGGCGGGCCTCGATATCAACAGGTGATACCGGGGCGAAAGTCGCCCCGGTATCTTCGGTTCTCACTGCCGGTGCTGTCGCGGTTTCCAGCAAAAGATCAGTCACCGATGAAGTTATCGAACTGGGGATAACCTGCGTTGGTATACATCGCGCGGACATAGTCATAGGCACCATCCTCGATCGCGACGAGGTCCATGCCGACATATTTGTCGTTTTCTTCATGGGCCGTAATGCCCGCGATGATCTGAGCCTTGTTCGCAAGGATCGCGTCGCGCACAGCTTCCGCTGCCTCGGTCGGTACATGTGCGCCCACCATAATCATGTCGTTGGGCAGATCGCCTGACCGCGCAATCATCTTGTAGAAGCCGTAAGGCAATTCTGTCTGGCCATTGCGGACGCCGATGAACGTACCCGCATTCATGCCAAGCGCATCGATATCGCCGTTGTTCAATGCTTCGAAAGCGATATTGCGCGATGTGTGTGTTTTTTCGATATCGTTGACAGGGTCTATGCCGTAGTCGGCAAGCACCTGCATCGGGCACAGCATGTTGGAAGTAGAGCCGATGTCACCAAAAGCGACCGACTTGCCAACAAGGTCAGCAGGCACGTTGATCCCGCTGTCGGCGCGCACAATGATGGCGCAGTGATAGTCGGGCCGCCCGAGGCCAACCAGCGGGGTCGCATTGGTCAGCTTGTTGATCACCACGTATTCCGCTGGCCCGGAGATCACGAAATCCACGGTTTCACCGCGAAGCGCCTCGGCTGCGGCTGTACGCGAGTTCACAGAGTAGAATTCGAACGTATCGCCAGTCGCGGCTTCGAGCGCTTCTTTGAACGGACCCCATTCAAGTTGCAGGCGTTCCATGCCTTCAACATCTGTGACTGCCAGATTCCAAGTTTCTGCCGATGCCGCGACGGCAGACAAGGCCAAAAAGCTTGCGCCAAGTAGAAGTGATTTCAGTTTCATTGCGCTCTCCAGATTTATTCATCCGGATGATTCC
>CAYGMX010000558.1:0-1916 GCA_964351055.1 uncultured Loktanella sp.
TTTTCACCACGTCCTTCGGGATCGGCATGGCGATTGCGGCGGGGGCCGTTGTCGCACGCGCTTTAGGGGCCGGACAGCCCGAAGAGGCCCGCCGCCGTGCCACGAATTCCCTGATCTACGGGGTGATCTTCGGCGCGATTTTCGCAGCAACGGTCTGGTTCAATCTGGCGTTTCTGGCAGGGCTGATCGGGGCCACAGGCGAAACGCTGGACCTTGCTGTGCATTATCTTGCGATCATCGTACCATCGCTGCCGTTCCTGATGGTCGGTATGATCGGCGGTGCGATCCTGCGGGCGCATGGCGATGCGCGGCGCGCGATGATGGCGACGATCTGGGGCGGGCTGGTCAATGCGGTGCTGGATCCGATCCTGATTTTCGGACTGGATCTGGAATTGACAGGTGCTGCGATAGCCAGTGTTTGTGCGCGCGTTGTGATTGCAGGCACGGCACTGGTCCCGTTGATCCGCTACTATGGCGGGTTCGACCGGCCCACAATCAACAGCCTTTCCATTGATATCCGCCCGATCCTTGCGATCGCTGTGCCCGCGATCCTGACGCAACTGGCAACCCCCATCGGGCAGGCCTATGTGACACGATCCATGGCCGAATTCGGTGAAGAGGCAGTGGCGGGCATGGCCATTATCGCCCGTATGACGCCGGTGGGTTTTGGCATCATCTTTGCGTTGTCGGGGGCGATTGGTCCGATCATCGGGCAGAACGCCGGTGCAGGGCTGAACGACCGCGTCAAGGCTGCGTTCCGCGACGGGCTGCTGTTCACAGCCATCGTCGTCGTCGTGGTCTCGGGCCTGTTCTTTGCCGCGCGCCCCGCGATCCAGATGCTGTTTCAACTGGACGGGATGGCGCTGACGCTGGTGTTTCTTTTTGCGGGCCCCTTGTCGCTGATGTTCTTTTTCAACGGGGTGATCTTTGTATCGAATGCGGCTTTCAACAATCTGGGGCATCCGTTCTATTCGACGATTGTGAACTGGGGGCGGCACACGCTTGGCACTGTCCCGTTCGTGATAGTCGGCGCGGCATGGTACGGCGCGCCGGGTGTTCTGATCGGGCAGTATGTCGGCGGCGCGGTCTTTGGCGTCATCGCCATTCTACTGGCGCGCCGCGTTATCGCCGCACAACGCCATGACACCGGCACGGACGAGCCTTTTGCGCGTCAGGCGCGGCTATTCAGCCTTCTGCACCACCGCCGCTAGGTGGTCATCCACGAGGGCGCGTTCCGCCGTGCTCAATTGCTGGTGACGGGGATAGACCGGACTGGGGCGGTCATCCAGCACCGGTGTGTGCCATCCATCGGTCGTATCAAAGAAATGCGCCACCCCATCGGTGCCATAGACCCGCAGATAGCCTTGCACCACGACATCAAGATAGCTCAGCAGGATCGGATGATCATCGACATCGGCGCAATGTTCGGGCCGGACATGATAGACCGCAGTAGGTGTTCTTGCCCCCTCATGGATCAGGGCCTCTGTCACGTCCTGCCGTTGATAGGCCGCTTCGCGCAGGTCCAATGCGGCCCAATCCGCCCCCGGGACCTGCGCCACAACGCCAAGCAGGCTGCCTGCCGCATCGGGCCGGACCGAAAGGTAAGCCGCCTTGCGCAGATTGGTGCGCTGCCAGACGCGCCGCCAACCGCGCAGGGTCGCAGAGCGCGGATCGGTAAACTGGTGCGTGGCAAGGTTCACAAGGCTGCCATAGCCAAAGAAGGCCGGATCGCTCATTCGCGCGCGCGCAGGACTTGGGCGGGCTTGGCCGAAAGCGGACGCCATGCAAAGGCAAGGCCTGCCAGCAAGGACGCCAGAACGCCACCCCCGATAATCAGCAAAGCATTGGCCCAGATCACGGTATAGTCGGTCTCCATGATAAAGGTCGACACGGCCCAGCCCCCCAGAATACCCGCC
>CAYGMX010000559.1:0-1916 GCA_964351055.1 uncultured Loktanella sp.
CGTAACCGTCAAGAGAGCAAGAGGTCGCTTTAGATGTCGAACAAGGACTTCCCGCCTGATCCTCCACTTTCCCTTGAACGCTGGAATCAGAACCTTGCTGAGCACATCGAACCGTTCCCCCCTTTGCCACAGCAAAGCGAGGCGTCCTTTACGTCGCTGGAAACCATCCTGAAAACTATCGCCCAGTGGTACGTGCGGAAGGATGGCAAGTACTACGACGTGGAGGAGCCTGGCCCGGTCTTCTCTCGGGATGATGTGGAACGGATCATTGTCCAGCGGCTCAAAGGAGAGTTTGCTGGCGTTAAGCTGAGCGAGGATGACGTACGACAACTGCTGCAAGTTGCCATCAGGGATATCTTTGTTGATCAGCGCCGCTCAATCCCGATCTGGTCTGGGCTGCGTCAGTCCTTGCCAGGAAACCCCAACAGACTGTCCTTCAAGCGCATGGCGGCCACCATCAACACTTGGCGCGAACCACCCTATCGCCGCTTAGGGAGTGTGACGGCGGATTGGGGACCCTTTGAGGACTTCATGCAGGTCACCTTTATCAGAGAAGACGAGCGTCGGATGCTCACCGACTGGCTGGCATGGTGCTTGCAGAACGAAGACGACAAGCCAGGCTGGGCCCCCTTCCTGTTCTCTGCGGAGAAGGGCTCAGGCAAGAGCACCTTTGCCAAGATCGCCGGGATGCTGTTTGGCGATCAAAACACGGCCACCGAGAACAACATCAACAAGCTGGTCTCACGCTTTAACGCGCCCGTGCTCGAAAAGAAGCTGGTGATCTGCGAAGAGCTCTACCTGCCTCCGGGCTCTGACAAGGCCAATGCGGTCAAGACCTTTATCACGGAGAAAGAAGCCGTGGTGGAGCACAAGTTCCAAGCGGTACAGCAGGTCCAACAGGTCTGTTGCTTTGTGTTTATCGCCAACCACAAACCCATCTGGCTCGAACAAGGCGATCGGCGCTTTTATGTGGTGCATGTCGACCATGACGGCCATCGCTTTGGTCCCAATGGCACCCCCTATGCGGCGCAGGTCGCGGCCCTCTTTGCGTATCTAAGAGAACCCAAACATGTGGCCGCTCTGTATCGCGCCTTCATGGCACATCAGGTCACAGCCGACTTTGATCCCCACTCGCTCCAGGTCGTCGAAAAGTCCACCGCCGTCATGCGCGAAATCCAAGAAAGCAGCTTCGACATCAATCGCAAGGCGGTTGAGGAGTACTTGCAGGCAGAGGAAATTATTGCCATGAGCATGAACGGTTTGCAGAGCTTGGTGGAAGACAAACTTGCGACCAAAACCTCGGCACTCAAACATGTCCTGGCCGACTTAGGTTGGGTCGCTAAAGACGCCAAATGGGGTGGCAAGGATTACAAACGCGTGCTGTGGCTGCACCCAGAGTATGATCTCAGAGGCGGGAAAATCGTGGATGACAGCGGTTGGGAGCGGAATACTGGCTTCGTTCGCAAAAAGGAACCGTCTCTAGAGATGATCTTGAGAGGGTTTTTTGTACATAAGAAGCATGCACCCCGATGGGATCCAGACGAACCTTTTGACGATTCTGATGTGCCAGGCTTTTGACCTCTGAGCGCGACAGAATCTGGGCCCGGCATGAGGTCTACATGCGCGAACGCATGAAGATCGAGATCACTGATCGGCAGTACCTTTGGTGGGACTGGGTGTTCACCACGCATATGGAAAGTGCGGTCGACAAGTATCTCAAACTGATCTTTGAGTGGGCCAATCCTGATAGCAGGGGGTGCCGCTGGTTTGGTGACTACCCCCGCGCCAACATCAAGTTCGAGAAAAGGACCCTGACGGCCTACCGCTTTGCCTATGGGATCGCGACCGTTCTGCCACTGAGCGACAAGCAAGCAATCCGCCACGAGTGCAACAATCCCTTTTGTGTCAACCCGCGA